>CANGUJ010000131.1 GCA_947456845.1 Burkholderiales bacterium
CGACGCACAAAAGAAAAGGCCGCAACCGGCAAGGGTTGCGGCCAAACTGCCTGTCTGAGGGGCAGAAGAGGAGAAGACGGTCCCCACTCTACCCACCCGGCCCTGCCCTGTCTGTGAACTACGTCACCGCCCCCAGGGCATTTCTCGTCAATAGTGATGAATGTCACGGCCCGGGCCATCCTGTTGCACGACCGGGCGCACGCCGATGCCTCAAATGCCGAGAAAACGCGTGGCGTTCGTCGCGGTGATGGCTTCGAGGGTGGGCGCATCGAGCTCGCTGCGCTCGAGCAGGCCCACCGGGTCTCCCTCGCCCATGGCGAACGGGTAGTCGCTGCCGACGAGGATTTGCGAAGCGCCGTAGCGCTCGATCAGCAGCTTGACCAGGAGCGGGTCGAACACGACGCAGTCGTAGAAGAAGCGCCGCGCATACACCTCGGGCGCCTCGGGCATGTGTTCCAGCGCCCTGGGCGTCATTTTCCAGGCATGCGCCAGGCGCGGCAGCATCACCGACAGCGCGCCGCCGCCGTGCGAGAAGGCGATGCGCAGTCGCGGATGCCGCGCCGCCACCCCGCCGGTGATGACAGCCGCCGCGGCCAGGCCGATGTCGCCGGGGAAGGCCACCGCCTGCTCCGAAAGCGCGCCGACGATGCGGTCCTGCCCGGCCGGCCGCAGGGCATGCACGAAGATGGCCGCCCCCATCCGCTCGCATGCCGCGAAAAACGCATCGAAGCGCGCGTCACCTATCGAGACCCCGTTGACATGCGAGGCGATCTCCACCCCGGCGAAGCCGAGCGTGTTCCTGACGTACTCGAGTTCGCGCAGGGCGAGGTCCATGTCCTGCAACGGCACCGCGCCCAGGCCGACGAAGCGGTCAGGCGCCGCGGCGATCATGCCGGCGATGGTGTCGTTGATGTAGCGCAGCAGCACCTGCGCGTCGTCGGCCGGCAGCCAGTAGGACAGCAGCTCGGGCATCGGCGAAAGGGCCTGGCGGCCCACGCGCATGGCGCCCATGCCCTCGATGCGCCGCGCCACGCTCCATGCGCCATCCGATACCGTGCGGTAGTTCTTGCCGGCGATGACCACATGGCGATGGCAGGCATGCGCCGGCGCCATCGAGGGCCAGGGAACATCCGGCTTCGAACCGGCGTAGGCCGGAAAGTTCTCCGGCACGACATGGGTGTGGCAATCGACGCAACGATGGATCATGCGGCCTCTCCCGGGTCAGGCAGCCTTGGGCTTGGCCGCCTTGGGCTTGGCCGCCCCGGGCGGCTTGCCCGGGATGACCGGCAGCAGGACATACGGCGCCTTGCCCGGGCGCACATGCAGGGTATTGACGCCATCGAACACCTTCGCCGGCCGGTCGGTGGGGTCGGTGTGGGTGAAGGGGCCGCAGCCGGTCATCGGGTACTTCATGTTCGACAGCACGCCGGCGGGGCCGGGATACACGTAGTCCTTGCCGCGGATGGTGAGCGCCACCCGGTACCCGGCCGGCACGACGATGGAGGTGGGCAGGATCTCGATGTCGAGTTCCACCACCTTGCCGGGCGCGAGCGGTTCCCTGACTTCATGCGGGTGGTACGGGCGCCAGGGCTTGGAGAGTTCCGGATCGAGCTTGCGGTGCGAAGCGCGCAGCCAGCCCTGCCCCACCGGCGTGTGCGGATCGAGCGCGCCCTGGAACACCACCTCCTTCAGGTCCGGCGAGAAGATGCGCAACACCACGAAGAAATCCGCATCCTCGGTCGAGGAGGAAGCGAACAGCTTCAGCGCCGACGGACCGGTGATCTCGATGTCCTTGGCCTGCGGCGGCAGCATGAAGGTCACGCCGTCGGAGAAGCCCCTGTAGGACACCTTGCCCGCCTTGGCCGGCGGGGTCGGCGAAAGGGTCATGTGCGCCGGGTCCAGGTAGAACTTCGTCCACTTGGTGCGCTTCAACGGCCATTCGTTCTCGTGGCGCATGACGAACTTGTCGACATGGCGCACCTGCAGTTGCACCTTCGGCTGCTTGTCCCAGCCGTTCTTCTTGCCCTTGAGGAAATAGTCGAAGAAGCGCTTTTGCAGCATGCGCCCGTAGTCGGTGTAGAAATGCGTCCAGTGCTCGATGCCGTGGGCTTCAAGCCACTTGTTCTTGGAGGCGGCGCGGGTGTAGCCCTCGAAATTGCCGCGCGGATGCAGCCCCTGCCCGCCCCAGTTGGCCGCCGAGAGGATGGGCACGTCGACCTTGTCCCATTCGGGCATGCGCGCCTTCCAGTAGGCGTCGTCCATGGCGTGCTCGAGCGCAGCGGCGGCGTAGGCCTCGCGGTTGGCGACCAGTTCGCGGTCGGTGAGTTCGACATCGCCGCACACCGGCCGGCCGGTGACGTCGCTCTTCGGGCCGCGCTTGCCCAGGCCGTACTGCACGGTACGCACCTGCATGTCGTACCAGTTCTTGATGAAGTCGCACAGGATGCCGCCGTGGTGCGACAGGTCGCGGTACATGTCGGCCGCGCCTTCCCAGGTGCAGATGGCGGCCAGGTGCGGCGGCTTCAGCGACGCCACCTGCCACTGGTTCATGGCGTAATAGGAGATGCCGTTCAGGCCGACGCGGCCGTTGCACCAGGGTTGCACGCCGGCCCATTCGATGCAGTCGTAGAAGTCCTGCGCCTCCTGCGGGCTCCACAGCTGCATGTAGCCCGGCGACATGCCGGCGCCGCGCGAATCGACGCGGATGCAGATGTAGCCATGCTTGACCCACTTCTCGGGGTCGACCACTTCCCAGTTCTGGTACTTGTTGGTGGAGCCGGCGGTCACGTCGGGATGGTTCTTGGCCATGATCTCCCACGCGGTCTTGTAGCCGCGCTGGAACGATAGCCCCTTGCCGTAGGGGCCGTAGGTCATGATCACCGGGTACTTGCCCTTGGTCGGCGGGCGGAACACGTCGGCCTTCAGAAGCAGGCCGTCGCGCGCCGGGATCGACACGTCCCAGTCGACCTGCATGCCGTCGCGCAGCTCGCTCTTGCGCGGATTGCCCGGCAATGCCGGCTTCTGCGTTGCGGATTTGGACGCTGCGCTTTGTGCCACTGCTGTCTCCTTTTGAATGGGTCAGGCGCGGCCGACCCAGGCGCGCGCGGTACGCCAAGTCTACAGGCAGGCGCCGCCCGCGATGGCCCGTCCCCGCCGGCGCACCGGTCGCAGGCGTCGCCGCGAATGCCCGCGCAAGACGCTCAGGCGCCGCCCGCGCCGGCCTCGCAGACTGCCTCGATCTCTCCCACGGCCGACTTGCGCGGATCGGTCGGCGCACCCCAGTAGTCGAAGGATTCGCGGATCGGTTCGAGCACGCGCGGCTTGCGCGGATTGACCTCGGGGAACTCCTCCATGCCGTAGCTGTATTCGAGGGTCAGGCCGTCGGGATCGAGGTAATAGAGGAACATGCTGCCCGAAGGCGGATGGCGGCCGGGGCCATTGACGATGGGCACCTGCGCCTTGTTGAAGCGCCAGAGCGCGCGGCCGATGTCGTCCACCTCGGTGACCATGAAGTTCACGTGGTGCAGGCCGCGCGCCTTCCCCTTGCCCAGCCCGAGGGAATGATGAAACGGGTTGGGAAAGCAGCGCATGAAGGTCACCGCCTCCTCGATCGAATCGGACACCTTGAAGTTGAGCACGCCGGTGAAAAAAGCCACCGCCTCGGCATACTCCGGCGTGCGCAGCACCACATGCCCGAGACGCTGGATTTTCGCCAGCGTGTGCTGGAAGGGTTGTCCGCCGAACTCCAGCATCGACGCGTAGAACTCGAAGGTGGCGCCGGTGCAAGGCTCGGCCAGGCGAAAGCTTGCGCCCTGGTGGAAGCGCGCGCACTCCTCGCGCGGCACCTCCCACACCTTGAGGCCCTTGTTCTGCAGCGACTCGAACAAGGTGTCGAGGTGCGCCGCGGATTCCATCTCGAAACCGATGCGCTTGAGACCCGGCCGCGCGCCGGCGAACAGCATGATGTTGTGATGATCGTAGTCGCAGCGGAAAAACCGCGTCGCCTCGCCCTCCGCGGCGGGCACCGGCTGCAGGCCGACCTGGTCGCGATAGAACGCGGCGGAACGCTCCGTGTCGGTCACGTTGAGCGCCACGTAGCCCAGCTTGCGGTAGCGGATCATGGCCTGGTCCGCGCGGTGTTCATTCGAACTTCGCGCCGGACTCCCGGACCACCCGCGTCCACTGCGCCAGTTCGCTGGCGATCACGCGGGCGAATTGTTCGGGCGTGTTGGACACCGGATCGACCGACAGATCGCCGAACGCCTTTTTCACGGCCGGGCGAAGCACCGCCTTGGCCACCGCGTCCTGCACCCTGGCGATGATGTCCGCAGGGGTGCCGGCGGGCGCCAGCAGGCCGAACCAGACCGAACCGTTGAAGCCGGGCACCACCTCCGCCACCGTCGGCACGCCGGGCGCCAGGTCGGTGGGCTTCTCGGTGGCGATCGAGAGCACCTTGAGCCTGCCGGCGCGGGCATGCTGCAGGCCGTCGAGCCCGGTCATGAACATCACCTGCACCTCGCCGCCGATGAAGCCGACCATCGCCGGCGCGCCCCCCTTGTAGGGCACATGGGTCATCTTCAGGCCGGTGACGAAATTGAAGTACTCGCCGATCAGGTGCGAGGCCGACGAGATGCCGACCGAGCCGTAGTTGTACTTGCCGGGATTGGCCCGCACCAGGTCGATGAGTTCCCTGGTGCTGTTGACGGGCATCGAGGGATGCACCGCCAGGAATAGCGGGACGTTGCCGACGAAGGAAATCGGCGCCAGGTCGCGGATCGGGTCGTAGGGCGTCTTCTTGATCGCCGGGCCCATCGAATTGGGGCCGGCATTGCCGAACACCAGCGTATAGCCGTCCGGTGCGGAGCGCGCCGCCGCCTCGGTGCCGATGGCACCACCCGCGCCGGCCTTGTTGTCGATGATGATGGTCGTGCCGAGGATTTCCGCCAGCGGCTGCTGGATGATGCGCGCCATCTGGTCGGTGGCGCCGCCGGCCGGGTACGGCACGACGATGCGGATCGGCCGGTTGGGATAGCCTTGCGCGGTAGCCGCGCCGCAAACGACAAGCGAGAGCAGGGCGACGAGCCCGCGCCGTGCGGCCGATTTCAGAGTGCCTTGCATGTCCACTGTCTCCTGGTTGACGCCGTCGGCACTTCGGCCGCGGGTTCTCTTGTACCGGGGCGGCGCCGCGCGGCCCGCTCAGGGCATGGCGCTGCCGCCGTTGATGCTGATTTCCTGACCGGTGATGAATCCGGTTTCGCGCCGGGCCAGGAAGCATACGGCATCGACCACCTCGCCGATGGCCACGCCGCGCCCCTTGGGAATCACCCCCTCGAACCTGCCGGCCAGCGCCGGGTCGCTCACCTTGAGCGCCTGGAAACGGGCGGTATTGATCAGGCAGGGCGAGACGGTATTGATGGTGATGTCATGGGCGGCGAAATCGCGCGCCAGTGCCACGCTCATGCCGATGACGCCACCCTTGGCCGCGTTGTAGCCGGCATGATTGGGGATGCCGGTGCGCAGCGAATCGGCGCCGATGTTGACGATGCGCCCGTAATTGCGCCTGACCATGTGCGGCAGGACCTTGTGGCAGCACCAGATGGCGGTCCACAGGTTGCGCGCCAGGGTTTCGGTGAGGGAGGCGGCATCATGTTCCAGGAACGGCCGGATGATGCCGCCGCCGGCGTTGTTGACCAGGATGTCGATGCGCCCCCAGGCGGCCATGGTCTGGTCGACCATCTGGCTGACGTTGGTTTCTTCCGCCAGCGAGCCGACATGGTGCAGGGTATCGGTACCGGTGTCGGCGCGCACCTCGGCCGCGGTCTCGGCGACCCGCGGATCGACATCGGACACCATGACCCGCGCACCGCCGGCGGCCAGCGCCAGGGCAATGGCGCGGCCCACGCCTCCGGTGCCCTTGCCTGCGCCGGTGACGAGCGCCACCTGGCCTTCATAGGGTCTGCTCAATGGGCGGCCCTCCTAGAGAATGATGCTGACCTTGCCCTGCGGGCGCAGGGTATCGACATCCAGCGTAGCGCGCTTGGAGCGGATGCGGAAGCCGCCGCCTTCCTGCGGCAGCAGCCGGTAGACGCTGTGGCCGGGATAAACGTCGTTGACGCCGTTCTTCGACCGGTACACCACGAAATTGCAGGTAGCCTGCACGCCTTCCGCATCCTGGCTGATGCGCACGTTGGTCACCAGGTGGCGGGTGCGCGAATGCGGAAACTCGGCGTGCGCAGTTTTCTTGCCCAGCCGCCTGACCCGTTCGCCAAGGCGATGCCGGTCGTCATAGACCAGGAAGAGATCGCGCCGCGGGTCGCCGTCGGGCGTATCGGTGGGCGGGATCAGGTATTCGCCGTCGTCGGTGAAGAGCAGGGCCCACTCCTCGAGGCGCCAGTTGTCGAGCAGGTCGGCTTCATGGAACAGGAAATCCTCGACTTCCGGCCGGGTCACGGTGCGCACGCTCATGCCCTGCGCCCCTAGACCGGCTGGCCGGCCAGCAGGTCCCGCCAGCGGCGCCAGAAGGTGCGCATCTGCAGTTCATCCTGCTTGGCCGGGGCCTCGCCGTCCTCGCTGAGCATGCCGCGCGAGATGTCGTTCCACTCGACCCCCGCATGCGCCTGGTAGCCCTTCTGGCACAACTCCAGCATTTCCTGGTCGTCGGGCGTGGCGAAGCCGCCGGGCCCGAGGAATTCGAGGTAGTTGCGCAGGCGCAGGTCGCGCAGGCGCTGGCTCTCGCCCCTGGGTGCCAGCGCCCAGGCGTTGACCTCGAAATAGTCCGGCGCCTTGGGGTAGAAGGTGCGCACGGTCAGCGCGCACACGTCGTTGACGACCAGGTTGGGAAAGATCAGCAGGTTGCGGTCGCCATGGCAGATGAAGTCGGCGCGCTCGCGGCCGATGCGCGCCGACATCGCCTCGAAAACCGCCTCCATTTCCGCCTTGATGTCATCCCCCCACGACGGCATCGCCCGGGCGCACGGCCGGCCCCAGGGCGTACCCCAGATCGATTCCGAGACCGAATGGCCGCGCCCGAGGTTGCGCACCCGGCCGAACCCCTTGTCGGAGTAAAGGTTCAGCACCGCGCCCTCGCGGGCCCTGATGTAGTCCATGTAGGTGGCATGGGTGGTGTCGGCATGGTAGCCGTCGGCGCTGTTCTCCTGCAGCAGTTTCCAGTTGGCACGGGCGCAGTAGGTCTGCGTGCCGTTGACGATCTCCATTCCCGCGCCACCGGCGCCGTGTTGCGAGGCCATGCGCAGGTAGTCGCCGGCATCGGCCAGGTAATCGGCCAGCGCAATCGCCTCGGCGTCGTAGTTGACGAAAATGAAACCGCAGAACTCGTCGAAGCGCGGCACCTCGCGCAGGTTGAGCTCGCCGTCGCGGTTGCACTCCGGCGAATACGACGCCGGGATCGGCTGGTGCACCAGCCTGCCGTCGTCTGCGAAGGTCCAGCCGTGGTACGGGCAGGAGAAGTTGCGCGCCTTGCCGCGGGACTCGCGGCACACCAGCGCACCCCGGTGCGTGCAGGTGTTGAAGAACACATGCAGCCTGCCGTCGCGGTCGCGGTTGACGATCAGCGCGCGGCCGGCCACGTCGCGCGAAATGAACTGGCCGGGCTCGGCCACTTCCGACACATGGGCCGCATAGATCCAGCAGCGGTTGAAGATGCGGTTGCGCTCCAGCTCGAAGATGTTCTGGTCGACGAAGGCGCGCCGGTGTACGCGGAAAACGCCGCGCGCCTTGTCATCCACCACCGCCCAGCCGATCGGGTCGAAGTCCTGCTGGTTCATCGCACGCGCTCCCTAATATGCGCCGGTTTCGTTCGATTCTACTGTTTCAATCCGCGGCGCCGGATCGTTCTGCCAGCCGGTAACGGATCGGCACCGACTTGTAGCCGCCGAGGAAATTCGACTCCAGGAGGCGCGCCGGGCCGGCGGGCTCGAGCGTTTCGACGCGCCGCAGCATCTCGCTGAACCACACGGTCAGCTCAAGCCGCGACAGCGCCATGCCCAGGCATACATGCGGCCCGAAGCCGAAGGCGATCTGCCGGTTCGGGTGGCGGTCGATGCGGAATTCCGCGGGCGCCTCGAATTCCGCCGCGTCGAAGTTGCCCGACAGGTAGAACAGGGCCAGCCCGTCGCCCCTGGCGATCGCCTGACCGCCGAGCTCGCAATCACGCGTGACGGTGCGCATGAAGTGCTTGATCGGGGTGACCCAGCGGATCATTTCATCGGCGGCATGGCGCAGCAGCGCGGGATCGCGACGCAGCCGTGCCCAGTCCGCCGGGCGCTCGGCCAGCGCGGCGCAGCCGCCCGCCATGGCTGCCGCCGTGGTGTCGTGCCCCGCCACCGCCATGGTGATGAAATACGACACCGCCTCGAGTTCCCCCAGGGGGCCCGCATCGACGCTGCCGGTGGCGATCAGGGTGGCGAGGTCGTCGCGCGGATGGCGGCGCCGGTCGGCGATGACGCGCAGGAAATAATCGGTGAACTCGGGGATCGAGTCGAACATCGAGTCGCCGCGCGCGGTATCGCTGCTGAAATCCGGGTCGTTGGGCGCCGACAGCGTCTTGGTCAGGCGATGCATGAGCGGCAGGTCCTCGAGCGGAATCCCGAGGATGGCCATGATCACGCGCAGCGGGAACAGCGTGGCCACCTCGGCGGCGAAATCGAGCACCCCGCCGTTGGCCCCGTCGAACTTGCGGGCGAACTCGCGCGCCAGGCCTTCCAGGATCGCCTGCCGGTGCTTGACCGCCGCGGCGGTGAACCAGTACTGGGTGACGGCGCGGTACTTCTTGTGGTCAGGCTCGTCCATGTGCACCAGGGTGCGCAGCACCTTGCCGTAGCGTTCCGCCCCCCTGAAGGCCGCCGCCTCCTGCAGCCGGCTCATCAGGTTCAGGCGGCGGCTGCTGATGAAGATGTCATTGTCGGAGGAGGCCGCGACGATCTGGTCATGCCGGCCCACCGCCCAGAACGGGCGGAAGTTGTCCGGCGTCACCCAGAGCGGCTTGCCGTGCGCGCGCAGCCGCGCCAGCGTGGCGTGGATGCGCGGCAGGTCGGCGAAGGCCTGCGCCGACACCAGTTCGTTGCCGAATGCGCGCGGGTCGAGCGGGGCTGGTGCGGAATGCATGCCGCCTCCCGGGAAGGCGCTCAGGCGCCGGCGATGAACGTGGCCTGGGCGCGCG
>CANGUJ010000132.1 GCA_947456845.1 Burkholderiales bacterium
CCCGCGCTCAACCCAGCTGCGGCATGGCCTTTCCCTACCGGAAGCCGCCCCTAAGCCTCAAGCAAATTCCCGGAACCCTTTGGCGTTCCGGGCCTTACAATCCGCGAGTCGATGCATCGGGACTCGCGGATTTTTTATATGACGGACGGACGCTTGCGTGTACGTTGAAATTCTCAGCATCGTATTGCGCGCAATTTACTTGGTGCTGGTGCCGGCGGCGCTGTTGCGCTTCCAGATGCAACTCGTGCGCGCGCCCTTTCGCAATCCGGTCGGCCAGTTCGTCTGCGCGGTCACGGATTGGGCGGTCAAGCCCTTGCGCAGAATTCTTCCAGGCAGCGGCGGCTTTGACTGGGCCAGCTTGGCTGCCGCGTTTGTCATAGAACTGATTCATGGCCTGCTTTTCGATCTTCTTTCGATGCGGCTTACGATCATGCGGGGCGCCATCCCGGAGTGGCTGTCCGGCGCGGTGTTCGGTTTGCTCACCGCTGCTTTGACAGTGGCACTCTGGGTCGTGATCGCGAACGCGGTGCTCTCATGGGTGCGTGCTGACTCTTTCGTTGGCGACATCCTCGATGCCATCGTCAGCCCCTGGCTCCGGCCGATCCGGCGACGCGTGCCGTTGGTTGGGGGGTTCGATCTCTCGCCCATCGTCCTGCTGGTGCTACTGCAAATCGGCCTTGTGGTGGTGGACTATGGGCAGCGGATAGTGACGGGCGGGCTGGCGCGCTTGTGATCGATTCGCTCGAGGGTTAATGCGCGGACTGGTGGGCCGGGGGTGCGACGAAGCAGATCCGTCGCGCCCCGGCGGGCAGGCGGGATGTGCTGCCAGTGTCGACGCAGACGATCAGGTGCCACGCACCATGGCTGGCGCGCGAAAGCAACATGACGGGTTCTTGGATGCTAACGGCTGACCCGGGTCACCCCGCCACCTGAGAGCAGCCGGACACGCTCGCCGGGCTTGAAACTTTCGTCCGCTTCCTGGGTGATGGCCCGAAGTTCGCCGTTGTCGAGTTTCACGGTGACTTCAACGCCCGCCTTGCGCATGAGGGCGCCTTCCGCCGCCTGGCCTGCCATGCCACCAGCCACGGCGCCAAGCACGGATCCAACGATCGATCCGCGGCCACCGCCGACATTGCTTCCCGCGATGCCTCCGACAATGCCGCCGGTAGCCGCGCCGACTCCGCTCTGGCGCGGTTCGATCGTGACCGCACGGACGCTTTCGACCACGCCCATGCGGATGGTCTGTTCGCGCTGCGTCTGCTCCGGCGTGTAGACGCTCCCGGAGTTGGAGGGGGTAGCGCAGCCGGCGGCGAGAATTGCGCCTGTCAGTGCGACGGCGATGCCCGAAAACTTGAGGGACCGCATGCGGTGAGACGCTTTCATTTGCTGCTCTCCAAAAAAGTCCCGGCCTTTGCGCCTACCAGAGGGCCGCGCCGAAATGCTGCCGGTACGTCGCTCCGATTTCGTCGCGCGTCATCCGGTGGTTCTGCGCGCCTCGGCGGGCAATTTTCATGCTGCCCATGATGCTGGCAAGCCGCCCAGTTTGCTGCCAGTCCAGCCCATTGGCAATCCCGTATAACAGGCCTGCACGATAGGCATCGCCGCAACCGGTGGGATCGACGATGCTTTCTGCCTTAACGCTCGGAATGTCATGGCGTTGACCGCCGGCGTAGATGAAAGACCCTTCGGCGCCGCGCGTGACCACCAGGCCCTTGACACGCGAGGCGAGCGTTTCGATCGATTCGCCGGTCTTTTCCTGGACCAGTTTTGCTTCATAGTCGTTGAACGCCGCGTATTCGGCCATCTCGATGAATTCGAGCAATTCCGCGCCGTTGAACATCGGCAGGCCCTGTCCCGGATCAAACACGAAGGGGATGCCGGCAGCCGCGAACTCGCGCGCATGCTGGAACATGCCGGCGCGGCCGTCCGGCGCGACGATGCCGAGTTTGACGTCGCGGGCGTCGCCGACATGATTGACATGGGATGAATCCATCGCACCCGGATGAAAAGCCGTGATCTGGTTGTCGTCCAGGTCGGTGGTGATGAACGCCTGGGCGGTAAAACTGCCGGGAATGAGCGTGACATGGGCAGCATCGAGTTCTAGCCGCTTCAGGCGCTCCAGGTAGGACGCGGAATCTTCGCCTACCGTGGCCATGATGATGGGCTCATCACCAGGCTGGGCGGCAAGCATCTTCAGGTTGTAGGCGATGTTGCCTGCGCAGCCGCCGAACTCGCGGCGCATTTCAGGCACGAGGAACGCCACATTCAGGATGTGGATCTGCTCCGGGAGGATGTGTTCCTTGAACCTGCCCGGAAACACCATGATGTTGTCAAAGGCGATGGAGCCGCAAATCAATACCGACATGACTTCCTCTTCTTGGGGTGGGTGCGCCGCGGGTCGTGGCGGCCGGCGCGGATCCGGCCTGTTCGACCGGGCGATGCTTCGATTGTACGTGCCGGGGCTAGGGGTAGAACGCGTAGAGGCGATAACCGTTCGCCTTGAGCGATCCCGCATCGACCAGCACCCGGACCTGCAACTCGTTGCCGGCGCCGATGGTCGGGCTCGGAACGTCGGGGGCGTACTCGTCAGGCTGCAGGACACGCCTGGCCACCGCCTGATCCTGCGCGTCAGTGAGGGACAGTTCCAGCATGGGCAATGCCTGGCTGAACGGCGCCCGGTTGCGCAGGATCGCCGTCAATATCAGGACCGCGCGGTTTGCCTGGTCGGCCTGCAGGTCGGACGACTCGATGCTGATGGCCTGAGGGTCGACGGGCGGCTTGATGCGGCAGCCGAGTTCCGCGCAGGCCATGTCCAGATAGGGCTTGATGTCAGGATGGGCTGCGGCGATCTTGTCCCGGTAGAACCAGGTCGCTTGGCCGGCCAGGGCGACGCAGGCCAGAAGCGCGCCCAGCAAGCTCCCCCAGGGAAATGCGCGCTTGCGCGGGGTGTCCTGGAACAGCAGGGAGCGCGGCGATGCGGCCGGGCGGTCATCCGGCGCTGCCGCCGCGGCAGTGCCGGCCGGCGTGGTCTCGCCGGCAGCGGGCGCTGCGCCGAAGAGGTCGTAATTTGTCGTCACCGCCGGTGCAGACTCCGCCGCCTCCGCGGTCGGTACTTCGGCTGGCGGAGATTCAAGCAGGTGTTCAAGCGCGTTGAAGGCCGCCTTGCATTGCCCGCAGCGCACCATACCCTGGCGCAGCACCAGAGTGTCCGCAGTGACACGAAAGCCGGTATGGCATTGCGGGCAGCGGGTCAGCGTGCTCGGGCGGGATTGGGGTGGGTCCATCGAGGGCGCGGCAGGCGGTCGAACAGTGTCGGGTCGTCAATCGATGCGGCAGGCGCCGACCAGATCGTGCCGCGCGGCCATCAGGCCCTCACGGCGCCGGTAAGGCACGTCCAGCCATCTTCCAGCGCGAAGCGCGCAAGGTGTATCAGGGGCGCGTAGGCGGCGATCACCTCCGCCTCCTGCTCTTCGAGAATACCAGAAAGGGCGAGTCGTCCGCCGGGTGCCACATGCCCGACCAGCGCGGGCGCCAGCACCTTGAGCGGATTGGTCAGGATATTGGCCACGACTACATCCGCCTTGACGCCATTGGTGCGGTCCACATCAATGAATCGAACCTCGCTTTGGTTCGCCATCGCGTTATCGCGTGTGGCGATGCCCGCCTGCGGGTCGATGTCAGTGGCGCGCACCGGCGCGGCACCGAGTTTGGCCGCCGCGATGGCGAGAATGCCCGACCCGCAGCCATAGTCCAGCACCGAGTGCCCTGCCAGCGCCAGGGAGTCCAGCCAGCGCAGGCACAGCCGCGTTGTCGGATGGCTGCCGGTGCCGAATGCGAGGCCCGGGTCGAGACGGATGACGGTCGCGGCCGGATCATCGGGCGCGTCATGCCAGGTCGGCACGATCCACAGTCGCTGCGATACACGGATGGGATCGAACTGGGCCTGCGTTTGCCGCACCCAGTCCTGCTCGGCGACATGGCGGCAGTCATGCGCCGGCGGGGCGATGCCGCAGGCTGCCGCTGCAGTTGCGACCACGGCAGCCGCGTCCGCGCCACCGTCGAGCAGTGCGACCACCCGGTTGCGATTCCAGACCTGTCCAGTCGGGCTCCCCGGCTCGCCGAAAATCGCTTTCTCCGCCGCGCCGCCGGCATCCGCGTCCTCGACGCTGACCGACAGGGCGCCAGCCGCCATCAAGGCCTCGCTGAGCGCTTCGGCGACGGCTTCATCGCACAGGCAAACCGCCTCGATCCATGTCATGTTAAGAGGCTCCGGCCGACTTCGCGGGCCCGGCCCGGCCTATCCGGGAAGCGCCATGCGCCGCGGGTGCGGCACAGGCTCCAGGCATCAGGCGTTCTTCAGGGCGGCGAGTTTCTTTTCCAGGTAATGAATGCTCGTGCCGCCGGTGATGAAACGGGTATCGTCCATCAATTGCCGGTGCAGCGGCAGATTGGTGAGGATGCCTTCGACGACCATTTCGGACAGGGCGATGCGCATGCGGGCGAGCGCCTGGGCCCGGTCGCCGCCGTAGGCGATGACCTTGCCGATCATGGAATCGTAGTTGGGCGGCACGAAATAGTTGGCATACGCATGCGAGTCGACGCGAACCCCGGGTCCTCCCGGTGGGTGGTAGGCGGTGATGCGCCCCGGCGAAGGGGTGAAATTGAACGGGTCCTCCGCATTGATGCGGCACTCGATCGCGTGGCCCTTCAACTGGATATCGCGCTGGCGGAACGCCAGCCTTTCGCCTGCGGCCACCCGGATCTGCTGTTGCACCAGGTCGATTCCGGTGATCATTTCCGTCACCGGGTGTTCCACCTGAATGCGCGTGTTCATCTCGATGAAGAAGAATTCGCCGTCCTCGTACAGAAACTCGAAGGTGCCGGCGCCCCGGTAGCCGATCTTCTTGCATGCGTCCGCGCAACGTTCGCCGATGCGATCGACCAGCCGGCGCGCGATCCCCGGCGCCGGCGCCTCCTCGATGATCTTCTGGTGGCGCCGCTGCATCGAGCAGTCGCGCTCGCCCAGCCAGACCGCATTGCGGTGCTCGTCGGCCAGGACCTGGATCTCGATGTGGCGCGGGGTCTCGAGGAACTTCTCCATGTAGACGGTCGGATTGCCGAACGCGGCCTGCGCTTCGCTGCGCGTCATGTTCACGGCGTTGATCAGCGCGGCTTCGGTGTGGACCACGCGCATGCCGCGCCCGCCCCCGCCGCCGGCCGCCTTGATGATCACCGGATACTTCACTTCGCGCGCCAGCTTGACGATTTCCTTGGGATCATCAGGCAGCGCGCCGGCCGAACCCGGCACGGTTGGCACGCCGGCCTTGATCATGGCCTGTTTGGCCGAGACCTTGTCGCCCATCAGGCGGATGGAGTCGGGGCGCGGTCCAATGAAGGTGAAGCCGCTTTTTTCCACCCGCTCGGCAAAGTCGGCGTTCTCCGACAGGAAGCCGTAACCCGGGTGTATGGCTTCCGCATCGGTGACCTCGGCTGCGCTGATGATGGCAGCCATATTGAGGTAGCTCTGCGGGCTGGGGGCGGGGCCAATGCACACCGACTCGTCGGCGAGCTTGACGTACTTGGCGGATGCATCGGCCTCGGAGTGGGCCACCACGGTGCGAATCCCCATTTCCCGGCAGGCGCGCTGTATGCGCAGCGCGATTTCGCCACGGTTGGCGATCAGTATCTTGCCGAACATCGGCATGTCTGCGGTCCCCCTGGGCTATTCAATAATGAACAGGGTCTGGCCGTATTCCACCGGCTGGCCATTTTCGACCAACGCCTGGGTGATGGTGCCGGCCTGTTCGGCGACGATTTCATTGAGCAGCTTCATCGCTTCGATGATGCACAGCACATCGCCCTCCTTGACCTGGCTGCCAACCTCGACGAACGGCTTTGCGCCGGGGGCGCCGGCCCGATAGAACGTGCCGACCATGGGCGCCTTGACTGGCGTTCCGGCCGGTGGGGTTGCCGTGGCAGCCGGCGTGGCCGGCCCGTTCGCCGCCGGCGCCTGGGCCGGCGCGGGAGCAGGTTGCGGCGCCACCATATACGCATGTTGCATTGGGGCGGGAGGGGGCGCCTTGGCGATGCGCACTTTCTCCTCGCCTTCGGTGACCTCGAGTTCGGTAATGCCGGAGCTCTCGACGAGCTCAATCAAGGTCTTGAGTTTGCGCAAATCCATGAAAATTCCTTTTAAATTCTTCTAAATGACAGTTCGCATGGCGGTTGGACGAGGTGGCTGGGGCGAAGAAGACGTGCCTTGACCTGCCACCGTTGAATACCGGTCTCCGCTTGTTTGTACGAAATTCAACCCAGGATGCCTTAGCAATCACGTGATTTTAAACGAATTTCACATTTTCAAAGCGCGCTGCGAGGCATCGCGCAGTTCTTCATAACTGACGCGCCCCAGACGGGTCAGGACAGCTTTGCCGCTTGCGTCGAAAACCAGCGTGAAAGGCAACCCACCCACCTCGTTACCCAATGCCTTGAGCAGATCCAATCCGCCGGGACCACCCGCCAGCAGTGTGTAGCTAATTCCGATCTTGTCAGAAAAAGCGCTCATATTGGCGACACTATCGATGCCGATCCCTACTATTTCGATGTTTTTGCCCAGTTCGCTCGCTGCGAGTTTCTGGAAGTCCGGCATCTCTTCCTTGCATGGCCCGCACCAGGTGGCCCAGAAGTTGACGATCAAGGGTCGGCCCTTGAGCGGCGCGAAGGAGTACGGCTTTCCGGCCAGATCGGTCAGTTCGGTACGCCAGAGGAATTCCAACGGGGCGGGCGGTGGAGGTTGCAGCCGCGTCCACCCCAGCCAGGTGCCGCAGAGCACGGCCACCGACCCTGCGACCAAATACACCAGGTTGCGCTTGAGCCAGGACATGTCGCTCAGCGGATGCTGCCCAGGAAGCGCGCCACCGGGTCGTCCTCCGGGTCGAGCAGTGCCCGGATATCGGCGGCGGTGCCGCGCTCGGCCTGACCGTTCGCGTCCGCCTTGAATGCATGCCGTTCGTCGGCGCGTCCAAAAACGCTCAAGCGGACGTCGTAACCGTCCGCGGTGAATCTGAAGACGGGGACGCGCCACTGCAGCGACTTGTTGAAGTGCGGCCGATCGATGGCGGTGAACGGGCGTCCGCGGTTGATCATCAGAAGCTCCAGGGGCTTTTGTTCATCCGTGAACAGGTCGATGTCGATGGCGCCGCCGCGGGTCGCCGTACCGTTCCAGGTGGCGCCGGCCAGGCAGGGGCGGAACGCCGAGAATTCTTCCATCAGCGCCAGCGCGACCCGGCGCATGTCGGTCAGGCGAGCGCGCTGCTCGTCGTTCTGGAACAGGGTCTGATAGGCACGCAGGGCCTCCTCGACTTCACCGTTGTCGGGCAGTCCGTCGGATTCGCGGAACCCAAGTCGTCGCGCCGCCTTGCGCTTTGCGGCGCCGAAGTCGGCCAGGCCGTCCTCGGCGATGAGTTTGGCGGCTTGGGCGGCAATCGCGCGTCGCGCGTGCGCCGAGCCTTTGGGTGGCCTGGCCATCGGCCCATTGTACCCACCGGGCGACCAGGATCACTCGGATAGAATTTGTAGATGCACATCCACATCCTCGGCATTTGTGGCACCTTCATGGGCGGCATTGCCGCCATCGCGCGCGCGGCCGGCTGGCGCGTGACCGGGTGCGACGCCAACGTGTATCCGCCCATGAGCACCCAGCTCAAGGCGCTCGGCATCGAGCTCATCCAGGGCTTCTCGGTCGAGCAGGCGGACCTGAGGCCGGATGTGTTCGTGATCGGCAACGTGGTCTCGCGCGGCAATGCGCTGATGGAGGAAATCCTCAACCGTGGCCTGCCCTATATTTCGGGGCCGCAGTGGGTCGGTGAGAACGTGTTAGGCGGGCGGCATGTGCTTGCGGTGGCCGGAACCCATGGCAAGACCACGACCGCTTCAATGCTGGCCTGGATACTGGAGGCCAACGGATTGGCGCCGGGGTTCCTGATCGGCGGTATCCCGGAGAATTTTGGTGTTTCGGCGCGGGCAGGGGCTCCGGGCACCTGTTTTGTCATCGAGGCCGACGAGTATGACACTGCGTTTTTCGACAAGCGCAGCAAGTTCGTCCACTACCGCCCGATGACTGCCGTGCTGAACAATCTTGAGTTCGATCATGCAGACATCTTTCCCGATCTTTCTGCTATCGAGACGCAATTCCACCATTTGGTGCGCACGGTACCCGGCAAGGGCACGCTCGTGGTGAATGCTGATGAAGCAAGCCTTGCGCGCGTGATCGGGCGGGGCTGCTGGAGCAGGGTCGAGTATTTCGGCACAGGCGGGCAATGGCAGGCCGGTTCGGCCGCAGCGGATGGCTCTTTCGATGTGCTTTCGTCAGGCAAGATGATGGGGCGCCTCGAGTGGGGGCTGATGGGTGCGCATAACAGGATGAACGCGCTGGCTGCTATCGCGGCATCCGGTACGGTGGGTGTCGAACCTGCGCAAGCGATCGTTGCCCTGGCCGGGTTCCGCAGTGTGAAACGGCGCATGGAGATACGAGGTATCGCGGCCGGGGTCACGGTATACGATGATTTCGCGCATCATCCCACGGCGATCGAAACCACCATCGCCGGGCTGCGCGCCCGGGTCGGGGCGGCGCGCATTCTCGCGGTGCTCGAACCGCGTTCCAACACCATGAAGCTGGGAACCATGAAGGCCGCGCTACCCGGTAGCCTCACTGGCGCCGACCTGGTGTTTGGCTACGGCGCGAGCGAGGGCAAGGATGCGCTGGGCTGGGACCTCGGCGCCGCTCTGGCTCCGCTGGCCGGCAAGGCGCGCGCCTTTGATTCCATTCCGGCGCTGGTCGAGGCTGTCGCCGCGGCGGCCGCACCCGGCGACCATGTGCTGGTGATGAGCAATGGCGGTTTCGGTGGAGTGCACCAGAAAATCCTGGATTTGCTGACATGATCGTCTATCTGCATGGCTTTCGGTCATCGCCGCAATCATGCAAG
>CANGUJ010000133.1 GCA_947456845.1 Burkholderiales bacterium
CTTGCGCTCCCGCGAAACTCCGGCCTCAGGCCGGCCGCATGCCCGGCGGCGGGTTGAATCTGCCGTTTTCGGCCGCCAGGCGTTCGATCAGCGGGGCGGGCGTGAGGTTCGCGTCCCCGGTCGCGTCCGCATAGTGCGCGAGCCGCTCGCACACCTTGGCCGCGCCCTGCGTGTCGGCCCAGAACATCGGACCGCCGCGCCAGGCGGGCCAGCCGAAGCCGTTGACGAACACCACGTCGATATCGAGGGCGCGCTGCGCGATGCCCTCTTCCAGGATGCGCGCTCCCTCGTTGACCATGGGCAGCAACACCCGCTCGAGGATTTCCTGGTCGGCGATCCTGCGTCGGGTGATGCCCTGCGCCGCAGCGATGTCGAGGATGATGCGCTCGACCTGCGGATCCGGGCTGCGCTTGCGGTTCTCGTCGTACTTGTAGTACCCCGCGCCGGTCTTCTGGCCGAGGCGGCCCGCCGCGACGATCGCATCGGCCACCGGGGCGACCGTGCCGCGCGCCTTGCGCACGGCCGCGCCGATGTCGAGACCCGCGAGATCGCCGGTCGCCAGCGGCCCCATGGCCATGCCGTAGGCCTCCATCACCCGGTCGATATCCTGCGGCAGGCAGCCTTCGACAAGCAGGCGCTCCAGCTGCGCGCCGCGCTTGCCGGTCATGCGATTGCCGACGAATCCGTCGCAGTTGCCGACGACCACGTTGAGCTTGCCGATGCGGCGTCCGACATCGACGGCAGTCGCAAGCGCGGAAAACGAGGTGGCCTTCCCGCGCACGATCTCGAGCAACCGCATGACATTGGCCGGGCTGAAAAAGTGCATGCCGAGCACCTGCTGCGGCCGCCCGGTCGCAGCTGCGATCTTGTCGATGTCCAGCGTGGAGGTATTGGTGGCAAGCACGGCGCCCGGCCGGGCGAGCCGGTCGAGTTCGCCGAACAGCGCGCGCTTGGCGTCGAGATTCTCGTAGATGGCCTCGATGACGAGGTCGGCCTGCGCCACCACATCAAGGCTTGTCGAGCCCTTCAGCAGGGCGCTACGGCGCCGCATTTCCGCTGCGTCGAGCTTTCCGGAATCCACCGTGCGCTGCCAGTTCGCGCGGCACCTGGCCAACCCTTTGTCGAGCGCGCCGGCGTCACGCTCCACGACCGTGACGGGCATGCCGAAATTCGCGCAGGACATCGCGATGCCGCCGCCCATGGTGCCGGCGCCGATGACCACCACGCTGGCGACCGGCAGGGGCCGGATGTCCGCGGGCATGCCGATGATCCGCTGGACCTCGCGTTCGCTGAAGAAGATGTGCCGCAGCGCACGCGACTGCTCGCCGGCGTGCACCTCGGCCGAGATGCGACGCTCGGCCGCAATACCCTCGTCGAACGGCATGGTCAGTGAATTGCGCACGGCCTCCACGCATCGCAGCGGACTTTCCTGGCCGCGCGTCCGTTTGGTGAGTTCCGCGGCAAGTGTGTCGAATGCAGCCAGATCGGCGCCGACGACATGCTCGGTGCGCTCGCGCGCGAGCCGGAACTGCCTGCGCGCGTCGTTTCTCGCCCACTCGAGCGCCGCCGCCTCCAGGTCACCGTCGATCACCGCGTCGATGAACCCCATCCTGCGCGCCTCCTCCGCACTCACCGGATCGCCTGCCAGGATCATCTTCAAGGCCGCCTCGGCGCCGATCAGGCGCGGCAGGCGCTGCGTGCCGCCGGCTCCGGGGATCAGCCCGCGCTTGACTTCCGGCAGCGCCAACTGGGTCCCGGTCTTGGCCAGGCGGGCGTGGCAGGCCAACCCGACCTCGAGCCCGCCCCCGTACGCGTTGCCGTGAATGGCGGCCACGACGATGCCGGGCCATGCTTCGATGGCGGCAAGGACATCGGGCAGCAGCGGCCTGGGTCGCTCCGCGGCGACTTCGCGCAGTTCCGCGCCCGCTGAGAACATGCGGCCGCTGCCGGAGATGACCAGACCCGTCGCGCCTTCGCCGCGGGCGACGTCGAGCGCCTGCACGATCTGCGCGCGAAGTTCGTTGCGCAGCGTATTGACCGGCGGGTTGTCGAGCCTGAGAAGATGGACCTTGCCATGCCGCTCGTGCTGCAGGTACGAAGGGTGGTCTGCCACCGGCTTGCCTCCTTGTGAGCCTCTGCCGCGCTGGACGCGCGTGTTGTCGGGTCGGCGTATCCGCCCTGCCTGACCCTTTTGTGGGCAGGTACCGGCGCGTCCGCTGATCAAGCGGCGATGCTACCGCATTCACGGTTGGGCGCTACTCGGATGCGGCGCTGGCGATTTTTCGTAGAATGCCGGTTCCCTACCTTCAACCGATATCGAGACAGATCATGACCGCTCGCTTGCAGACCCGCCGCCTCGGCGCCTCAGACCTCAACGTCACCGCCATCGGGCTGGGGTGCATGTCGCTTTCCGGGGTGTACGGCGAGAGCAGCGATGACAACGGCATCGCCGTAGTGCATGCGGCCCTGGATTCGGGCGTCAACTTCCTCGACTCGTCCGACATGTACGGCTGGGGCCATAACGAGATCCTGCTGGGCCGGGCCCTGCAGGGCCGCCGCGACGGCGTGATCCTCGCGACCAAGTTCGGGCAGATTCAGCAGGCGAGCGGCGGAAACGGGGTGGATGGGCGGCCGGAATATGTGCGCTCGGCCTGCGAGGCGAGCCTCAAGCGCCTGGGGATCGACGTCATCGACCTCTACTACATCCACCGGATCGATCCCAAGGTCGCCATCGAAGAGACGATCGGCGCGATGTCGCAACTGGTCAAGGACGGCAAGGTCCGCTACCTCGCGCTGTGCGAGGCCAGTCCTGCGACCATACGCCGCGCCCACAAGGTGCATCCGCTGACGGCGGTGCAAACCGAGTACTCGCTCCTGTACCGAGAGGAAGCCGAGGAAACGCTCGCCACCACCCGCGAACTCGGCATCTCCTTCGTGGCCTACTCGCCGCTCGGGCGCAGCATGCTGACCGGTGCGGTGCAGACTGCGGCCGACGTGGCCAACGATCGCCGCAAGGATCACCCGCGTTTCGCGGCCGAAAACCTGGAGCGCAACCGCAGTCTGGTCGTGCATCTCGAGGCGCTCGCCAGGGCCAAGGGCTGCACCCCTGGCCAGGTGGCGCTCGCCTGGGTACTGGCCCAGGGCAAGGATGTGGTGGCCATTCCCGGCACCAAACGGACATCCCGGGTTGCCGAGAACATCGGCGCCCTCGACGTCACCTTGTCGAGCGCCGAGGTCGCGGCCCTTGACGCGGCATTCCCCAAGGGGGCTGCGGCGGGCACCCGCTACCCAGCCGGCCAGATGAAGGGTGTCTTCATCTAGCGCACCGCGACACGCCAGGCGTCAGCTTCCGCCCACGTCAGACAGCTTGACCTCGTATTTCTTGGCCACCGGCTCGGCGGTCCGATCATCGAGCGCGGCCGCGAAGGCGTCGGCCAGCTTGAAACTCATGCGTGCGAGCACGTCCGGAGACGGCTTGGGCTTGTCGGGCTGGACCGGCGCCAGGACGACGCGGGTGGATAACTCGATGAAGATTCGCGCTGCCATTTCGTTGGGGGAAAGGTCGCTCGGGTGACTGGAAGTGCTCATGGCGGCTCTCGATGCTCCTTGCGTGTCCCCTTATGCTACGCGCAATCCGGCCTCTTTTCGAAGGCCGCCCGCTTCGCGCAACTGTCAATCGAGGATCATCAATGACCGCTTCCGTATCCGCCTTCGAAATCCTCGAGAATCTCGAGTTCGCCAACCATGACGGGGTTGCCCTGGCCGGCAACCTGTACCGGCCGGCCGGCCCGGGCCCTCACCCGGTGGTGATCGGCATACACGGCGGCGGCTGGCAACTCGGCGAGGCGTCCCGCTACCGTTATTGGGGGGAGTGGCTGGCTGCCCGCGGCTATGCGTTGTTCGCCGTCACGTACCGTCTTTCGGCGCCGGGCCGCAAGGCCTTCCCCGAGTGCTTCCATGATGTGCGCGCCGCAGTGCAGTTCATTCGCGGCGAGGCAGGTTTCCTGCGACTTGCGCCAGATCGCGTCGCCCTGATGGGCGACTCGGCGGGCGGGCACCTGGCCGCCATGGTGGCACTGGCGGGAGACAGGCCGGAATTCGCGGGCGCCTATCCCGACGCCAGGCACGCAGGGGTGTCGACCCGCGTCAAGGCCGTGATCCCGGTCTACGGCGTGTTCGACCTATACCAGCAATGGCAGCATGACCTGGTGGCGCGCCCGCGTGACAGCATTACCGAAAAACTGCTCGGCGTCTCCGCGGCGGACGACAAGCATGCCGATTTCAACGCCTCGCCGCTGTCCTGGGTGTCCGGTCGTGACAACGGCACCGCCTTCCTGGTGGTCTGGGGCACACGCGACGACACGGTGGATTTTCGTACCCAATCGGAGGCGTTCTTTCTGGCACTCAAGCAGGCCGGACATTTCGTGCGCCCGGTCATCCTCGAAGGGGCCCCGCATTTCTGGGTCTGGGAACCGGTGGACGAACCGGGCACTGCCAACCATTTCCTCGCCCCGCGGCTGCTGCGTTTTCTGGAGCAGCGCCTCTAGCCGAATCGAGCGGCGCGCGGCGGCGCCCTTCGGTCATCGCACCGATCGACGCGCGCGCGGTCGGGCCATGGGTCATCATGCGCCGCGTTCATTGCCTGGCGCCGCGCATGCCGGCGGCGCACACAAAGACCATCGCATGCGTACCTCGGCCGGCCGGCGCGCCGGCAAACCCACCCCCTCGGCCTGACGGGTTAGCGGTCGGCCATTTCGCGATCGATATACTGCGCTGCACATTGGCTGAAAAGGTGATCCATGCGCGCCCTGATCTTCACGCTGGGATTGCTGGCGGGGTTGGTGGCACAACCCGCGTCCGCGGAATCCTGTGCCGCCCCCTTGAACCACACCTTCAACCCGCTGCTGGGCGGCAAACCGGCCTCGTTGTGCCAATACACGGGCAAGGTGCTGCTGGTTGTCAATACCGCCAGCCAGTGCGGCTATACCTACCAGTACGAGGGCCTGGAGAAGCTGTACCGGAAGTATCGGGATCGCGGCTTGGCGGTCGTCGGCTTTCCGGCCAACGATTTCGGCGCCCAGGAGCCGGGGTCGAACCAGCAGATCGCGGAGTTCTGCAAGGTCAATTTCGGGGTGAGTTTCCCGATGTTCGAGAAGCTCGCCACGCCCATCCCGAGGAACCCCTTCTACAGCCAGCTGATTGCGGCCAGCGGACGGGCGCCGCGCTGGAATTTCCACAAGTACCTGATCGACAAGTCGGGCCGCATTGCCAGCTTCGACAGCAACGTCGAGCCCGGCGGCGCCGAACTGACGGCCGCCATAGAGAAAGCGCTGGCGGCGCGCTGACAGGCTGCCCCGGTCCGCCGCCCGGATTCAGGTGGCGCCCCGCTGTCGTATCGCCTCGAAAAGGCATACGCCGGCCGCCACCGAAACATTGAGGCTCTCGACGCTACCGCCCATCGGGATGCGCCGCAGTTCGTCGCAGGTTTCACGGGTCAAACGGCGCAAGCCCTCGCCCTCGGCCCCCAGAACCCAGGCCAGCGGCCGGCCAAGGCCCGGTGCATGGTGGGGGAGTCGCGCCTCTTCGGCGGCACCGACCACCCAGATATCGCGCTCCTTGAGTTCGCGCAGGGTGCGCGCCAGGTTGGTCACCGTGATGTAAGGCACGGTATCGGCCGCCCCTGACGCGACCTTCATGACCGTGGCATTGAGCCCCACCGCCCTGTCCTTGGGGGCCACGACGGCATGAACGCCGGCCGCGTCGGCCGTGCGCAGGCAGGCGCCCAGGTTGTGCGGGTCGGTCACGCCGTCGAGCACGAGGATGAGCGGCGGGCCCTGGACCTGGTCCAGCACGTCGTCGAGGGAGACCGCCAGTTCGACCACATCGACCTTCGCCGCCACCCCCTGGTGCCTGCCGGCACCGGCCATGCCGTTCAGGCGTGTGGCATCGATCTCGACCACCCGGACCTGCATCGACTCGGCAAGCTTGACCAGGTCGCGGGCGCGCGGATCGCGCCTGGCGGCATCGACATAGACTTCGTGGACGGAGCGGGCGCGCTGCTTCAGGCGCGACGCGACGGCATGAAAGCCATAGATGTATCGGGTATTGGCCACGACCTAGCCGCGCACCTTCAGCATGATCTTGCCGATATGCGTCGAAGCTTCCATCATTTCGTGCGCTTTGGGCGCATCGGCCAGCGGGAATTCCGCATGAATTATGGTGCAGATCTTGCGCGTCTCGAGCATCGGCCAGACATTGGCGAGCAGGGATTGCGCGATGGCGGCCTTCTGTTCCACGGTTCGCGGCCGCAGGGTCGATCCCGTCACGGTGAGCCGCTTGACCATGATGGGCATGAAGTCGATCTCGACCTTGGAAGACTGCAGGAAAGCGATCTGCACCAGGCGCCCGTCCAGGGCGAGCGACTTCAGATTTTTTTCGATGTAGGGCCCGCCCACCATGTCGAGAATCAGGTTAACCCCCAGCTTGCCGGTGTGCTGCCACAGCGCGGCGGCCCAATCTTCCTCGCGGTAGTTGATCGCCACATCGGCGCCGAGTTTCTTCACCGCGGCGACCTTCTCCGTGTTGCCGACGGTGGTATAGACCGTGGCGCCGAACGCCTTGGCTAGCTGGATCGCAGTGATGCCGATTCCCGAGGAGCCGCCGTGGACGAGGAACGACTCGCCCGCCTTGAGGTGACCGCGGTCGAACACATTGGCCCAGACGGTGAAGTAATTCTCCGGCAAGGCGGCCGCCTCGACCAGACTCATGCCGCTTGGCACCGGCAGGCAATTCGAAGCCGGCGCCACGCAGTATTCCGCATAGCCGCCGCCGGGCGTCAGGGCGCATACCTGATCTCCCACCTTCCATTGCGTGACGCCGTCGCCGACGGCCGCAACGCGACCCGCCACCTCCAGACCGATATGGGGTGAGGCGCCGGGCGGCGGCGGGTAGTGGCCGCGCCGCTGGGCCACGTCCGGCCGGTTGACTCCGGCGTACGCGACCTCGATCAGCACGTCGCCTGGCTTGGGCGCCGGCAACGGGCCGCTGGCAATCTGCATGCAGCCCGGGTCGCCGCCCTTGCCGTGGTCAATGAATTTCATGCTGGCAGGTAAGTTCATCGCATATCTCCTGTATCTGTTTTACCGATGCTTTCGTTTGTGGTCGCGGTGACGCGCATCTGCCGCATCGGACGAGCGGGCCGGGCGCGCCTGCCCGGCCTGTTCGGCAGCCCCGGCCGGTGAACCTTCCCCCTCGACCAAGGCAAGGTCGATCTTCAACGCATCCGGGTCGGCGCGGACGATCTTCACCGTCACGCGCTGTCCGAGCGCGAAAGACCCCCCGGTCCTTTCGCCGTGGAGGCGATGGCGGGTCTCATCGAACACGTAATAGTCCCGGCCGAGCTCGGAAACGTGGATCATGCCGTCGATCAGCAATTCATCCATGGTGACGAAGATGCCGAAGCCGGCCACGCCGCTGATGGAACCACCGAACGTGCTGCCGATGTGTTCTGCCGCGTATTGGCATTTGAGCCAGGTCTGGACTTCGCGGGAGGCCTCATCGGCGCGCCTCTCGGCACGCGAGCAGGCGGCGCCGAGCGCGTCCCAGTCGTCCTCCCGGTAGGTCCGGCGCGTGATGATCGCCTTGATCGCCCGGTGGGTGAGTAGGTCGGGATAACGGCGGATCGGCGAAGTGAAATGCGCGTACTTCTCGTAGGCGAGCCCGAAATGTCCGATGTTGTCCGGGCTGTACTGCGCCTGCTGCATCGAGCGCAGCATCACCGACGAGATCAGGCCGGCGTCGGGGCGGCCGCGCGCCTGTTCCGCCAGCTTGGCGTAGTCAAGCGCATGCGGCGCATCGCCGCCGCCGAGCGTCAGCGACAGCGGGCCCAGGAAGGCACGCAGGTTTTCCAGCTTGGCGGGCGTCGGGCCGGCATGAATGCGGAACAGGCCGGGATGCTTGTGTCGCTCGATGATGTCGGCCGCGCACACGTTGGCGGCCAGCATGCACTCCTCGATCAGGCGGTGCGCCTGATTGCGCACGACCGGCACGATCTTTTCGATCTTGCCGGCCTCGTTGAACATGAGCTTGGTTTCGGTGGATTCGAAATCGACCGCGCCGCGCCTGGCGCGCGCGGCAAGCAGCACCTTGAAGACCTTTTCGAGCCGCAGGAGGTTGGCGACGCTGTCCTTGCGCCTGGCCGCGGCCGCGCCTTTGGGCTCCGCGAGAATCGCGGCCACCTCGGTATAGGTCAGGCGCGCGCGCGAATGCATCACGCCGGTATAGAACTCGTAGGCGGCGATCTCGCCGCTCGGGCGCACCACCATGTCGCAGACCATCACCAGACGATCGACCGCGGGGTTGAGGGAGCACAATCCGTTCGAAAGCTTTTCCGGCAGCATCGGGATGACGCGTCGCGGAAAATAGACCGAGGTGCTGCGTTCGCGGGCATCGATGTCCAGCGGCGCCCCCGGCTTGACGTAGTGGCTCACGTCCGCGATCGCCACGACCAGGCGCATGGAGCGGCTGGCGCGGCCCGATTCGCCGCGCACCGGCTCGCAGAAAACGGCATCGTCGAAGTCGCGTGCGTCCTCCCCGTCGATGGTGACCAGCGCGATGTCGCGCAGGTCGCGACGCCCGGCCAGGTCCTTGGCCCGAACGGTCGCGGGCAATGCCGCGCTCTCCGACAACGCCGGCGCGGAAAACACGTGCGGCAGGTCGTGCTTGCGCAGGGCCACCTCTATTTCAATGCCGGAATCTGTCGGACTGCCCAGGATTTCGGTGATGCGCCCCTCGGCCTCCAGCCCCTCGGCGGGATAGCGGGTGATCTCCACATCGACAAAGTCGCCTTCGCGGCCGGTCGTGCCCTTCTCCAGGGCCACCGGGGCAGGGAAACTGCGGTCCTGCGGGACCACGCGCCAGCGGGACCCGTCGCGCGCCAGGCGCCCGACCACGCGGCGCACCGCGCGCTCCCGCACTTCCAC
>CANGUJ010000134.1 GCA_947456845.1 Burkholderiales bacterium
CACTTGGACGCGTCGACCACGTAGTTGCGCGAATCGTGGGTGATGGCCTGCACCGGGCAGATCGATTCGCAGGTGTTGCAGCGGATGCAGATCTCCGGGTCGATCAGGTGCTGCTTGATGAGGGCGGGCTCGGCCGGTGCGTTCATGATTGTCTCCTGGTGGCTTTCATGTTCCGTCTGCCATGTCGGCACACCGCCGGTACAGCGTGGAAGCGATGCCGGCGGTGCCGCTGCGACTCGTCAATTGAAGCGCACGTACTCGAAATCGACCGGCTGGCGGTTGATGCCCATCACCGGCGGCGCGATCCAGTTGGCGAACTTGCCCGGCTCGACCACGCGGCCCATCAGGGATTGCACATAGGCGCGGTCTTCCGCGGTGGGCAGCCACTCGCCGATTTTGGCGTTCCATTCGGCTTCCGAAACGACACGGCCGTCGGGCGACACCTTGATGCCCTTGAGCGCGCCGATGTTGCGGTGGAAGGCCTTGTGCGGCACCTTGAGGCGGAACGGGATGCCGGCCTTATCGATCACCTTGTTCCAGCGCTCCACGCCGGCGACCGAGTCCTTGATGTAGTCGTCGCGCAGCACTTCGTTGAGCGCATTGAGCATCGGCACTTCCTTTTCCGACAGCGTGCCGTTGGCGACCTGCAGGATCTTGTAGGACTGGCCGCGCAGCTGATGGTCGTCGGTGCGCTTGCCCTCCTCGTACCGGCCTTTCAGGCCGGTCGAGTAGAAGGTGGCGGCGTTGCTGGACTCGTCCGCCCCGAACAGGTCCACGGTGACCGAGAAGTGGAAATTCAGGTAGCGCTGCAGGGTCGGCAGATCGATCACGCCGGCGGCGCGCAGCTTTTTCGGGTCGTCGGTCTTGAGCTCGTTCATCATCTGGCAGGTGCGCTGCACCACGCGCGAGACGCCCGACTCGCCCACGAACATGTGATGCGCCTCCTCGGTGAGCATGAACTTGGTGGTGCGGGCGAGCGGGTCGAACGCCGACTCGGCCAGCGCGCACAACTGGAACTTGCCGTCCCGGTCGGTGAAATAGGTGAACATGAAGAAGGACAGCCAGTCTGGCGTCTTCTCGTTGAAAGCCTCGAGGATGCGCGGGTTGTCCTCCTGGCCGCTGCGGCGCTCCAGAAGCGCCTCGGCTTCCTCGCGGCCATCGCGGCCGAAGTGCTTGTGCAGCAGGTACACCATGGCCCACAGGTGGCGACCTTCCTCGACATTGACCTGGAACAGGTTGCGCAGGTCGTACTGGCTTGGGGCGGTGAGACCCAGGTGGCGCTGCTGCTCGACCGAGGCCGGCTCGGTGTCGCCTTGCGTCACGATGATGCGGCGCAGGTTGGCGCGGTACTCGCCGGGCACGTCCTGCCAGGCCTTCTCGCCCAGGTGGTCGCCGAAGTGTATCTTGCGCTCGGCATCGCCCGGGTTGAGGAAGATGCCCCACCGGTAGTCAGGCATCTTGACGTGCCCGAACTGCGCCCAGCCCTGCGGATCGACGCTCACGGCCGTGCGCAGGTAGACATCCATGTTGGTGGAGCCTACGGGGCCCATGTCGTCCCTCCAGTTGAGGGAGCTGGGCTGCCAGCCTTCGAGCGCACGCTGCAGGGTGCGGTCTTCGCTGAGGTTGACGTTGTTGGGGATCTTTTCGCTGTAGTTGATCGACATGATGTACTCCTTGATTGAGTGCCTGGGTTGAGTGCCTGGCGATTGTCGCTGGGAAATGGTTGGGTTGCCTTAAACGCGGTTCCAGTCGAACTGGGCCTTGTCGCCCTTGCCGAACACCTTGAGCGCGCCCTTCTCGCCGACGGCGTTGGGGCGCTGGAAAATCCAGTTCTGCCAGGCGGTGAGCCGGCCGAACACGCGGGTGAACATGTTCTCGGGGCCGTTGAAGCGCAGGTTGGCTTCCATGCCGGTCAGCGCGTCGGGCGACATCGCCGCGCGCTCCTCGAGCGCGATGCGGATCTCGTCGGTCCAGTCGATGTCGTCGGGGTTGGAGGTCACCAGGCCGAGCGCGAAGGCGGCATCGGCGTCGAGCGCCTGGCCGGCCCGGGCGCGGACGGCGTCGAGCGCCGGCGCTTCGTCGTAGAAGCGGCGTTGCAGGCGCGATTGGCCGGTCGCCATCGGATAGAAACCGAAATTGGTGTCCGAGACGGTGATCTTCGGCGCCCGCTCGGGCGTGTCCGGCAGGGCCAGCTGGTAGCTGCGGTCGCAGGCCAGAGCCAGCTCGAGGAAGGTGCCGGCGAAGCAGGAGCCCTGGTCGATGAGCGCGAACAGGCTGCGCGAAGAGACGTCCAGGCGGCTCAGGGTGCGGCGCAGCAAACCGATGGTCTCGCGTACCAGCCAGTGGTTCTTGTGGGCGACCAGCACCGCGTCTATCGCCAGCACCTGGGCGGCATCGCCCTCGGTGCGCAGGATCCAGGTGCCGATATCGAGCTCGTTGGTGCGCATCGAGAGGATCGCATCTTCGAGTTCACGTGCCAGGGCCAGCGGATACCAGTCGGCCCCCGCGGCTTCGATGGCGGCGATTTCGGCTTGCACCGGGGCGGTGGGCGCCTTGACGACGAAGGTCGCGAGGCGCTTGGCGCGGTCGATGTCCACACGCACATGGCCATAGGCAAGACTGTCGGCGGCGACCGTGCGTTGCAGGGGCGTCAGGGCCACGCCCTTGGCATCGGCCGGGCGGTCGCTTTTTTCCGCCAGCTCGAGTGCGCGCTTCTTCACCGTGGCGGCGAAGACAGCGGGCTTGGCGATTTCATCGACCAGGCGCCAGTCCTTGGCCTTCTTGCCGCGCACGCCTTCGGTGGTGGTGCAGAAGATGTCGGCCAGGTCGTGGCGCACGTGGCGCTTGTCGGTTACGCGGGTGAGTCCGCCGGTGCCGGGCAGCACGCCGAGCAGCGGCACCTCGGGCAGGCTCACGGCCGAGGAGCGGTCATCGACGAGGATGATCTCGTCGCAGGCCAATGCCAGTTCGTAACCACCGCCGGCGCAGGCGCCGTTGACGGCCGCGAGGAATTTCAGGCCGCTGTATTTGGAGGAGTCCTCCAGCCCGTTGCGGGTTTCATTCGTGAACTTGCAGAAGTTCACTTTCCAGCCGTGGCTGGAGGTGCCCAGCATGTAGATGTTGGCGCCGGAGCAGAACACCTTGTCCTTGGCGCTGGTGATGACCACGGTGCGCACTTCGGGATGCTCGAAACGGATGCGGTTGATCGCGTCGTTGAGTTCGATGTCGACGCCCAAGTCATAGCTGTTGAGCTTGAGCTTGTAGCCCGGCTTCAACCCGCCGTTTTCGTCGAAATCCGCCGCCAGCGTGGCGATGGCGCCGTCGAAGGACAGCTTCCAGTGCTTGTAGAGGGAAGGATTGGTCTGGTAGTCGACGGTCTGCGGGTGGCTCACGATGGGTCTCCTTGAATGGGTTGCGGCGTCGGGTTGGATGCGGGGCCGGGTCTGGTGGTCAGGGTTTCAGCGTGGTTTCAATCACGATGTGTGCATAATATTGCCTGTAATTTTTCGTGTCAAGCAATTTATTGCATATCACATCGCATATATTTTGATCCTGGCTCCGCGCCCGTTTTTCCTTCCCCATTTCTGAAGGCGTGCAGTGCCCGGATTCGGCTTCCCTTCAGGCGGGCAACCGCAGCGCACCGCGCGCCACCTGCCGCAGCAGGGCGAACGAATCGGTCAGCGACTGCGCGCTGGTGTTCACGGTGAACTCCGCCTTGGAATAGAAGGCGGCACGTCCGGCCAGGATGCGTTTCAGGTCTTCCATGGCTTCGGCGCTGGCCGCCATCGGCCGCATGTCGCCCTGGGCGGCAACGCGCTGCATGTGGTCCTCCGGCTCGGCTTGCAGCCAGATGGTGGTGCAGTGGGCGAGCAGCAGGTTGAAGGTGGCGGCGTCGGACACCAGGCCGCCCGGGATGGCGAGCACCGCCTCGCTGTGGATCTGTATCGCTTCTTCGAGAGCGCGGCGTTCGTAGCGACGGTATGCGTTCTGTCCGTAGAGCGCCTGGATTTCCGCCACCGAGCAGCCGGCGAATTTCTCGATGTCCTGCGACAGTTCGACGAAGGGGAAGCCGAGGTCATCGGCCAGCATCTGGCCGAGTGTCGACTTGCCTGCCCCGCGCAGGCCCACCAGGGCAATGCGCGAACTGCGCTGCGCGTTGCCCCCTCCTGTGCCGAACAATTCACCGACGGCGATGCGCGCACGCCGGAGTTCGGCTTCGTCCCGGCGCTCCAGCAGTTCGCGCAACAGCAACCACTCGGGTGACGACGTGGTGACGTCACCGATGAGTTCGGCCAGGGGGCAATGCAGCGCCTCCGCCACCTGCACCAGCACGATGATGGAGGCGTTGCCGACGCCGTATTCGAGGTTGGCCCAGTGGCGCTCGGACACGCCGGCCGCTTGCGCGGCGGCCTTGCGTGTCATGCCGCGGCGGGCGCGCAGGGCGCGAACGCGCTCGCCGAGCGCGACGAGGAACGGGTGCTTTTCGCTTTCGTCAGGCTGCCTGGCTGAAGGATTCATGGGCGGATGCGGTCCCCTGGCGAGCCGCCTGGCCTTGGGGGGAGCGGAACGTGGCGTGTCGGTATGGAATGAAGGTTTCGAAACATGCAATATATTGCTTGACATCAAATTTTTTGCGCTTTATAGTTCATGGAAGCACAATAATTCATATCCCGGTTTTTCACAAGGCCTCCCAGATATCCTGGCTGCGTGCATCCCAGGGCTCGGCGGAAACCATTGCGACAAGGCTGCCTGCAACCTACTACCCATGATCGGAGTTGCTTGACATGTCCCCTTCGGAATTCAAGGATCAAATCGCCGCGGTGAGCGCGCAGATCGGCGGCCGGCCGCTCGACGCCAACCTCGAGGCCTGGCTGAACGCCGAGCACGGTGCGGGCAGCGCCACCTACGCGCGCCTGAAAAGTGCCTGCGAGGCGGGTGTCGCCGAGGGCTGGCTGTGCGACCGTGAAGGCGGGGGCATCAGGTACGGCCGGGTCTGCAAGCCGGCGCCGGAGTTGCACGGCTTCTCCGTCGATGTCGTGGACATGCAGGACATCGCCGGGCCGCACCATGTCCACCCGAACGGCGAGATCGACCTGATCATGCCCCAGGAAGGCAACGCCACGTTCGACGGCCGGCCCGCCGGCTGGCTGGTGTACGCCCCGGGCAGCGCGCACCGACCCACCGTTGCGCAGGGCCGCGCGCTGGTGCTCTACCTGCTGCCCGAAGGCCGGATCGAATTCACCCGCTCCACCTGACCCCGAAAGAAAACGACAACCCCTGAGGAGACCGCGATGACCCTGAATGACATCCCCGCCCCGGAGGCGCGTTTCAACTTCGCCCGGCACCTGATCGAGCGCAACGCCGGGCGCGCCGCCAAGACCGCCTTCATCGACGATTACGGCACCCTGAGCTACGGCGACCTGGCCGAGCGCGTTCGCCGGGTCGCCGCCGCCCTGCGCGCCGCCGATGTGCGCCGCGAGGAGCGGGTGCTGTTGCTGATGCACGACTGCGCGGACTGGCCGGTCGCGTTCCTGGGCGCCCTGTACGCCGGCGTGGTTCCGGTCGCGGTCAACACGCTGCTGACCGCCGAAGACTATGCCTTCATGCTCGAGAACAGCCGTTCCCGGGCGGTGTTCGTTTCCGGGGCCTTGCTGCCGGTGCTGGAGGCCGCGCTCGCCCTGGCGCCCGCGGGCGTCAGGGCCGAGGTTGGAACCATCATCGTCTCGCATCCGGCGGCGGGGACGGCGCTCCCCGCGAATGCGCGGGATCTCGAGGCCTGCATCGCCGCGCAGGCGCCGCTCGCGGAGTGCGCCGCCACCGGTCCCGACGAACCGGCCTTCTGGCTCTACTCTTCCGGCTCGACCGGCCGGCCCAAGGGCGCGGTGCATACCAACGCCAACCTGTACTGGACTGCCGAGCTGTACGGCACGCGCCTGTTGCAGATCAGGGAGAGCGACACCTGCTTTTCCGCCGCCAAACTGTTCTTCGCCTATGGCCTGGGCAACGGCCTGTCGTTCCCGATGAGCGTGGGCGCGACCACGGTCCTGATGGCTGAACGCCCGACCCCTGACGCCACCTTCAAGCGCTGGATCGAGCACAAGCCGACGATTTTCTTCGGGGCGCCCACCGGATTCGCCGGGATGCTCGCCTCGCCTAATCTGCCGGCCCGGAACCAGGTGGCGCTGCGCATGGTCTCCTCGGCGGGCGAGGCGCTGCCGGCGGAACTCGGCGAGCGCTTCACCGCACACTTCGGCGTTGAAGTCATCGACGGCATCGGTTCGACCGAGATGTTGCATGTCTTCCTGTCGAACGCGCCGGGCCGGGTGCGCTACGGCACCACCGGCTGGCCGGTGCCCGGCTACGAGATCGAGCTGCGCGGCGAGGATGGTCGGGTGGTGGCGGACGGCGAAACCGGCGACCTCTACATCAAGGGCCCGAGCGCCGCGCTGATGTACTGGGGCAACCGCGACAAATCGCGCGACACCTTCCAGGGCGCATGGACCAAGAGCGGCGACAAGTACGTACGCAACGAGGACGTCAGCTACACCTACTCCGGCCGCAGCGACGACATGCTCAAGGTCAGCGGAATCTACGTCTCGCCGTTTGAAGTGGAAGCCACCGTCGCGCAGCATCCCGCCGTGCTCGAGGCCGCGGTCATCGGCGTCACCGACGCGGAAGGCTTGACCAAAACCAAGGCCTTCGTGGTGCTCAAACCCGGGCAGACGGCGAGCGACGCGGAACTCAAGGCCTTTGTCAAGGACCGGCTCGCCCCCTACAAATACCCGCGCTTCATCGAGATCATTGCCGAGCTGCCGAAGACGGCCACCGGCAAGATCCAGCGTTTCAAGCTGCGCGACATCGAATCCAGGCGCTGACCCGGGAAAACGCATCATCACAACCGATCGAATCCGGGGCCGGCTGGACGGGACCCTGGCGTTCCCCTTGCGGGCGCCTTCGGACCGCGCCGTGGTCCTGCAAAAAGGCGTGGTGGCCCTCACCGGCGCGCCGCGCATGCTCGGCGCCGCTGGCCTGCGCCGGCGTCACCACCTACAGTGCGCTGCGCAAGTTCGGCGCGCGCCTGACGACCGACCCGGTGGTCATCATCGGCGCGGGCGGGCTCGGGCTGATGGCCCTCGAGGTGCTCAGGGCGATGGGCGGGCGGGGGGCGATCGTGGTCGATATCGATCCCGCCAAGCGCGCCGCCGCGCTGGCCGCGGGCGCGCTGGCGGCGGTCGATGCCCGGGCGCCGGATGCGGCGCAGCAGATCGTCGCGGCCACCGGCGGCGCGCGTGCGGTGCTCGACCTGGTCGGCGCAACGTCCACGGTCAGCCTGGCCATCGCGGCCAGCGCGCGCGGCGGCCATGTGGTCGTGTGCGGCCTGATGGGCGGCGACATCACGCTGGCCCTGCCGGTGATCCCGATGCGGCCGTTGACCCTGCAGGGCAGCTATGTCGGCACCCTGCAGGAACTCGGCGAACTGGTCGCGCTGGCGCGCTCGCGCGGCATGCGGCCGATCCCGGTCACGCGCCGGCCGCTCGAGGAGGCCAACGCGGCCCTCGACGACCTGCACCACGGCCGCGTGGTGGGCAGGACCGTGCTCATCCCCTGACCGGCACGATGGCCTACGCCCTGCGCGACGGCGCGCGCATCTACTGGACCGCCCTCGGCAAGGGGGACCCGCTGGTGCTCATCATGGGCCTGGGCTGCAGTTCGGCGATGTGGTTCCGGATGGCGCCGCTGCTGGCGCGGCGCCACCGGGTGATCCTGCTCGACAACCGCGGCGCGGGGCGCACCGAGAAGTCCCATTTCATCGTGCACAGCGTGGCCGCCATGGCCGAGGACGTCGGCGCGGTGCTTGACGCCGCCGGCGTGGAGAGCGCCCATGTGGCGGGGTTCTCCATGGGCGGCATGATCGCCCAGCAGTTCGCGCTCATGCACCCGCGGCGGGTCCGCTCGCTGGCGCTGCTGGCGACCCACTGCGGCCGGCCGTTCGCGGTCATGGCCGAGGACGACGTGGTGCGCCTCTTGCTCGCCAAGGGCGATTTGACGGCCGAGCAGGCGCTCGAGGCCATGCGCCCCTTCACCTACGCGGCGCGCACCCCGCAGAGCCTGATCGAGGAAGACAGCCTGGTACGCCTGGCGCATTATCCCGACCGGCGCAACTACCAGGCGCAGCTGTTCGGCATCATGGCCTGGACTTCCTGGCACGCGCTGCCGGCCCTGGCCTGCCCGGCGCTGGTGCTGCACGGTCTGGAGGACCGGCTGATCCCGCCCGAGAACGCGCGCCTGCTGGCGCAGCGCATCCCGCAGGCCCGGCTGGTGGAACTCGATCACGCCAGCCACTGGCTCATGACCGACCAGCTCGAGCGCAGCCTCGGGGCGTTGTTCGATTTTCTCGCGCCGTTCAGGCGTTCGCGTGCTGCGCGCGGGTGAGCGGGCCTGGCCGCCCCGGGGCCCGCCCGCTGCCGGCGGGCCCCGCCGATGGCGCTATCATCGGGCTCCCCAACTTCGAACCAAGGAGCCCGCCGTGCCCGCCCAAGCCCACAATCCGCCCGGCCTGTCGATGCCGGCCGGCTACTCGCATATCACCATCGTTCCCGCCGGTCGGCAGGTGCATGTGTCCGGGCAGGTCGCCCTCGACGCGGCGCGCGAAATCGTCGGGCGCGGCGACCTGGCCGCGCAGGCCGAGCAGGTGTACGACAACATCGAGGCGGCGCTCGCCGGCGCCGGCGCCCGGCTGACCGACGTCTTCAAGGTGGTGACCTATGTGGTCGACCTGACACCGGAGAAGGCGGCCGTGGTGCGGGCCGTGCGCAATCGCCGCCTTGGCGCGGGCCCCTATCCGGCCGCCACCATGGTGGGCGTCACCGGCCTGGTGGACCCGGCATTCCTGATCGAAGTGGAAGTCATCGCCACGCTCGATTAG
>CANGUJ010000135.1 GCA_947456845.1 Burkholderiales bacterium
CGAGCTGGACGCCCTGCTCTCCGCCGAGGACGCCACGCGCGACATGGACGGCTACCGCAAGCTCACCCGCGAACATGCCGAGATCACGCCGGTAGTCGAGCTGTACCGGCGCCACCAGGGGCGGGAAAGCGACATCAGCGCTGCGCATGACATGCTGGCCGACCCGGACATGAAGTCGTTCGCGGAAGAGGAGATTCGTGCCGCGCGCGATGACCTGGCGGCGCTTGAAAAAGACCTCGAGCGCGCCCTGCTGCCGAAGGACCCGAACGACGAAAAAAACATCTTCCTGGAAATCCGCGCCGGCACCGGCGGCGATGAATCGGCGCTCTTCGCGGGCGACCTGTTCCGCATGTACACGCGCTTCGCCGAACGCAACGGCTGGCAGGTCGAACTGGTGTCGATGAGCCCGTCGGACCTGGGCGGCTACAAGGAAGCGATCGTGCGCCTGATCGGCGCGGGCGCCTATTCGCGCCTGAAATTCGAGTCCGGCGGCCATCGGGTGCAGCGCGTGCCAGAAACCGAGGCCCAGGGTCGCATCCACACCTCGGCCTGCACCGTGGCGGTGATGCCGGAGGCCGATGCCGTGGCCGACGTACATATCCGGCCCGAAGATATCCGCATCGACGTATTTCGTGCCTCCGGCGCCGGCGGCCAGCATGTCAACAAGACCGAGTCTGCGGTGCGCATCACCCATTTTCCCACCGGCATCGTGGCCGAATGCCAGGACGGGCGCTCCCAACACCAGAACAAGGAGCGCGCCATGGCCGTGCTGGCGGCGCGCATCAAGGACCGCGAGACGCGCGAGCAGCAGGCCAAGGAAGCGGCCACGCGGAAAAACCTGATCGGCTCCGGCGATCGCTCCGAGCGTATCCGCACCTACAATTTTCCGCAGGGCCGCGTCACCGACCACCGCATCAACCTGACGCTCTACAAGATCGCCGCGATCATGGACGGCGACATGGACGAGGTGATCAACGCGCTGGCTGCGGAGCACCAGGCCGAGCAACTGGCGGCGCTGGGCGAACAATAGGCCTTGCGGGCTGCGCGCGTGACCAGCGCCGAGCAAACGGTCGGCATCCTTCTCGCCGGCGCCGGCATCGCGTTGCGCGAGGCGCGCTTGCTGCTCGCCGAGGCGAGCGGCCTGGCCGACGCCCTGATCGTCGCGTTTCCCGAACGCCGGGTCGAACCATATGCCGCGGCGCGTTTTCAAGATTGGGTCGCGCAGAGACGGGGCGGCAGGCCGGTGGCCTACATCATCGGCCAGCGCGAATTTTATGGCCGGCCGTTCGCGGTAAGCGAGGCCGTGCTGATTCCGCGCCCCGAGACCGAATTGCTCATCGACTGCGCGCTCGAATACCTGCGCGGGGGCGAGCGGGTGCTGGATCTGGGCACAGGCAGCGGGGTCATCGCCGTGACCCTGGCCTGCGAACGGCCGATTGCGCGCATCGTTGCGGTAGAGCAGTCGGCGGCAGCGCTTGCGGTGGCACGGCGCAATGCACGGGCGCTCGCGCCCAGCGCGATCGAGTTCGTGCAGGGCAGTTGGTTTGACAGCGTGACGCTGCGGGACTTCGATTTGATCGTGAGCAATCCGCCCTACATCGCGGCTGCAGATGCGCACCTGGGCCAGGGCGACCTGCGCTTTGAGCCGGCAGGCGCGCTGGTCGGCGGCGAGACCGGCATGGCATGCATCGAGCATATCGTCCGCCACGCGCCGCGGTATCTGGGCGCGGGCGGACGCCTGCTGCTTGAGCACGGCTATGACCAGGGCCAGGCTGCGCGCCATGCGCTGCAAGCGGCAGGGTTTCGGGATATCCGTACCTGGCGCGACTTGGCCGACCATGAACGCGTCACCGGCGGCGTCGCCGCAGGCGCTTTTGCAGTAACATGACGAGCATACCGAAGCGTGTCATTGGAGCGATATCCGCCTTAAAACAAGACGTTGCCGGCAGTAAGTGGCCTCAGCGCACATGCGTGCCGGCGCTAGGGCCCTTCGCCAAAAACTTTTCGCTTGAAACAGCAGTCAAATGGACGCTATCGGTGGCAGATCTCGAGAGAACCTCCCGAAAAAAGCCATAACCCTTTCCCCCTCAGCAACCCAAGAATACCGCCATGGACACCCAGGAACGCATCCGCCAGACCGTTACCACCAATCCGGTCGTGCTTTTCATGAAGGGCACGCCCAACTTTCCGCAGTGCGGCTTTTCCGCCCGCGCCATCCAGATCCTCAAGGCCTGCGGCGTCAACGCGCCCGCCACGGTGAACGTGCTCGAGGACGAGGAAATCCGCCAGGGAATCAAGGAATACGCCAACTGGCCGACCATTCCCCAGCTCTACGTCAACGGCGAATTCGTCGGCGGCTCGGACATCATGACCGAGATGTACCAGTCAGGTGAGCTGCAGCAGGTGCTCACCGCAAAGTAGGCCAGCCAGCACCGGAACTCGAAGGTCGCCTGCGGGCGGCCTTTTATTTTTTAACGCCCGCGAACCATGCTGCCCGCCGTCACCATCCTGCTTGTTTATCAGACGGTCGGCGAAATCGCCGCCCTGTGGCTGGGCCTGCCGATTCCAGGACCGGTGATCGGCATGGTCATGCTGTTCGCCACGCTGGTTGCCCGTGGCAGCGCGCCATCTCAGCTGCGCGATACCGCAAACGGCCTGCTGACCCACCTGTCGCTCCTGTTCGTGCCGGCCGGCGTGGGCCTGATGATCCATATCGACCGGATTCGCGGCGAAGCCCTGCCCATCGTCATCTCCCTGGTGGCAAGTACCGCGGTCACCATCGCCGTCACCGCGCTGGTGTTCGCCTGGCTGCGCAAGGGGCGCCCATGAGCGCACGCTTCGAGGACATCTGGGTTTACCTGTCGGCCACACCGCTGCTAGGCCTCACTGTCACGCTGCTCGCCTACCAGGCCGCCTACTGGGTTTACTCGCGTGCAGGGTTTCATCCGCTGCTCAACCCCGTCGCCATCTCGGTCGCCATGCTGGCGACCTTGCTGACGCTCACGGGGACGCCCTATCAGACCTATTTTTCCGGGGCCCAGTTCATCCATTTCCTGCTTGGGCCGGCCACGGTGGCGCTGGCCCTGCCGCTGTACGCGCAATTCGCGCGGCTCAAGGCCGAATGGCGCCAACTCCTGCTCGCCCTGGTGGCAGGCTCGCTCACCGCCAGCGTGAGCGCGGTGGTCATTGCCTGGGCTCTGGGTGCGAAGAAGGCCACACTGCTCTCGCTGGCCCCGAAATCGGTCACCACACCGATCGCCATGGGCATCGCCGAGAAGATCGGCGGCCTGCCCTCGCTGACCGCCGTCCTGGTGGTGTCCACCGGCATTGTCGGCGCGGTGATCGCCAAGTACGTGCTAGACGCGCTGGCCATCGCTGATCATGCCGTGCGGGGCTTTGCCGTCGGCGTGGCAGCGCACGGCATCGGCACCGCGCGCGCCTTCCAGGTCAGCGAGGAGGCAGGCGCCTTTGCCGGCCTCGCCATGGGCCTAAACGGCGCGGCTACCGCCCTGATGGTGCCGCTGGCCCTGTGGCTGCTGGAGAGGGGAAGCTAGACGAACTCCACCCGCAGGCCCGGTAGGTCCAGCCCGGTAAAGGCGGTATGCCAGGTCTCTCCCGGCTTGATATCGAGCGCCGCCGTGAGGGTACCGGTGGTGACGATCTCGCCGGCAGCCAGAGGCGCATGCTGCGGAAGACGCGCGAGCAGGTCCACCATGTGCCTGAGTGCCAGCAGCGGGCTGCCTAGCACATTGGTGCCGCCACCGGAATCGCGCAACGCGCCGTCGCAGAATAGCGACACCTTGAACGATTTCAGTTCGCGCACCAAGTCGCGGTTCAGGCCGGCGATGCTGCGCACCTGGCGCGGCTGACCGACGATCAGTACGCCATGCATGCCGAAGGCGGCGATGGTATCGGAGACCTGAAAGCGCCAGCCCGGGTACACCGAATCGACGATTTCGAACCCGTGCGCCACCCAGTCGACGCAGTCGGCAAGCTGCACCTCCGACATGCCGGGTTTCGGTGCCGAACGCAATCGAAACACGATTTCAGGCTCTATCTTCGGTTCCAGCGCGCCCTTCAGGGACTGCCGGCCGGCATTTTCATGCGCCATACGCAGGGTCGAATCGTAGACATATCCCCAGATGGGATCGGAGACACCGTACTGGGGCCAGATGTTGCTGTTGGTGAAGCCGATCTTGCGCCCCACCGGCACCTCGCCGGCCGCGCGCCGCACCCTGAGGATCTCGGCGGCGACCTGGTAGGCCGCGCCAGTGTCGAAATCCGCGTTCGCGGCCGAAATGGGGCTCATCTGGCGCTGCAGCCGGCGGGCCTTGAGCAAATCCTTTGCGATGGCGATGGAATCCACGGTGTCTCCGGTTTGTTGACCGTTCTGGATTGTAATCCGGCACGCTACCTGCTCCTTCGTTGCGGGCAGCGCCGCGCCTGACGGCACGCGTCTGTCTCAAACGGCCGGACTCGGTGCTACAGTTATCCTGAAGTCGCCTTATTGCAGGTTTCAAAGGTCGTCGCGCATGGATGCGGTCGGCGGGAGATCACGATGAGCTTTCTTTGGCCCCAATACCTCTGGATGCTGCTCGCAGCGCCCCTGCTCATCTGGGCGTACGCCTGGCTCCTGAACCGCAGAAAGCAGGCCCTGGACTACGCGAGCCTGCGCACCATCAAGCAAGCGCTCGGTCCCGGCGCGCGCTGGCGCCGGCACGTGCCGCCCGGCCTGCTCCTGCTGGCCGTATGCGCAGCGCTGGTAGCCTCCGCACGCCCGGTGGCGATGGTGACCCTGCCGTCGGAAGGCCGGATGATCGTGCTGGCGATGGACGTGTCGCGCAGCATGCTGGCCACCGATGTGAAGCCGGACCGTATCACCGCGGCCAAGGCGGCGGCCAAGACGTTCGTGCAGGAAGTGCCGCCCAACATCAAGATCGCCATCGTCTCCTTCGCCGGCACCGCCTCGGTGGTGCAAGCCCCCACCTACAACCGCGACGATCTGCTGGCGGCGATCGACCGCTTCGACCTGCAGCGCCATACGGCCATAGGCAGCGGCATCCTCGCCTCGCTCGCGACAATTTTCCCCAACGACGGCATCGTCGTCGAACAGGGCTACAGCGGCGGGTGGGGCGGGGAGCCGACACCCAAGCGAGATGCCCCGATCGCGCGCGCCCCGAAGGACGATACCCCAAAGAAAGAGTTCAAGCCGGTTCCGCCCGGCAGCTACTCGTCGGCGTCCATCATCCTGCTCACCGACGGCCGGCGCACCACCGGCCCGGACCCGCTGGAATCCGCTCGCAAGGCCGCCGACCGCGGCGTCAAGGTGCACACGGTGGGCTTCGGTTCGGCCGCCGGCGGGCCCGCCATGATGGACGGTTACGCGATGTACATGGCCTTCGACGAGGAAACCCTCAAGGCGATCGCCAGCCTGACCCATGCCGACTACTTCAAGGCCGCCACCAGCGAGGACTTAGCCAAGGTCTATTCCACCCTCAACTCCAAGTTCATCATGGAGCGCAAGGAGAGCGAGATCACCGCCCTCCTCGCCGCCGTCGCCGCAGCCCTCGCGGTGCTGGCCGGCGCGCTCTCGCTGGCGTGGTTCAACCGCTTCGCCTGACGGCGCGGCGGTCGGGCGAGCACCATTACTCCACCTTCGCGCCCTGCGTGAACCAGGCCGCGATCAGCGCGCGCTCGGCGTCGGTGATGTTGGTGAGGTTGCCGATCGGCATCGCCTTGGCCACCACGGTCTGCTGATAGATCGCCGGCGCCTGCGCCCTGATCTGCTCTACCGTCTCGAGCATCACGTTCTTGGGCGGCGCGGCGAATCCCGCGAAGGACGGCTTGGCGGCGTGGCAGCCGGCGCATTTCGCGTCGATCACCCCGCGCACCTGTGCGAACGATACCTTTTGCGTCGCCGCGCCGGCCTCCGGCGGCTTCGGGAACAGCGCGACGAAAAGGCCGATGAGAATGCCGTAACCGCCGACCAGGAGCGCCGGCTTTTTCTGGCCGCGGTGGCTCAACACCGAATACAGTCGGATCAACGCGCCGGCCAGGGAAATCGCCATCAGGATGGCCCACGCGTGCCGGTGGTTGGTGAAGCCGGCAAAATGGTTGCTGATCATCACGAACAGCACCGGTAACGTGAAATACGTGTTGTGCACGCTGCGCTGCTTGCCCATCAGGCCGTACTTGGGGTCGACCGGCCGCCCGGCGACCTTGGCCTTGACCATTTCCTTCTGCCCTGGAATGATGACAAAAAACACGTTCGCCACCATGATGGTGCCGATCACCGCACCGAAATGGATGAACGCGCCACGCCCGCTGTAAAGGTGGGTGAGGCCATAGGCGAGCGCGGCCAGGAGCACGAACATGATGGCCGCCAGCAGGGGCTCGTTCCGGCCGAGCGGCGAGCGGCACATCAGGTCGTAGATGATCCAGGTGGATGCGAGGCAGAACAGTCCGGTGCCGATCGCCGCGGCGGGCGTCAGGTCCATGACCGCCTTGTCGATCAGGTACACGTCGGCTTGCACGTAGTAAAGCAGCACCAGCAGGGAAAAACCCGAAAGCCAGGTGGTATAGGCCTCCCATTTGAACCAGTGCAAGGGTGTGGGAAGCTCCGGCGGCGCCACCTGGAATTTCTGCGCCCGGTAGAAGCCGCCGCCGTGCAACGCCCAGACCTCGCCGCCGATACCGATGTCCTGGCTGGGCTTGTCCTTGGGCGGCAGCAGGCTGGAATCCAGCCACACGAAGTACAGCGAGGCGCCGATCCATGCGATGCCGGCGATCATGTGCAGCCAGCGGATGGCGAAATTGAGGTACTCGAGGATATAGGCTTCCATCAGCTGCCCCGGTAGGTGGAGTATGTCCAGGGACTCACCAGCAGGGGCACATGGTAGTGGCCATGGGTGTCCGCGACGCCGAAGCGCAATGTGACGCGATCCACAAAGGCGGGATCGGGCAGTTCCACACCGATGGCGCGGAAGTAGGCGCCGGCCTCGAAGTCGAGTTCATAGACGCCGGTCGGGATGGTGTCGCCCGCAAGCAGCGGTTGGTCGGTGCGTCCATCGGCGTTGGTGCGCAGGGTGACCACGACCTGGCGGCCTTGCGGGCCGATCCGGTACAGCGTGACCTGCAGGCCGGGCGCCGGCCGGCCGTGGGCCGTGTCCAGCACGTGGGTGGAAAGCTTCGCCATGATTTACGGGTCGTTCCTCTTGCAAATACATGATCGTACCGCGCCGCAGCGTGCGGTGGTGGCTTGGTGCGAGGCGACCGCCAGCAGGTCGCGCAACGCGCAGGCGATGATTTCGGTGGCCCGATGCACATCTTCGAGCAGGACGCGTTCATCGGCGCGATGCGCGTTCGCCTCCAGCATCGAGCGGGGCCCCGCACCGTAAAGGACGGTGGGAATGCCGGCCGCACTGTAGTGGCGCGCATCCGTATAAAGCGGCGAACCCTGCGGCGCAATCGTCTCGCCGAGCACACGCGCGGCATGCGCCTGGATGGCGCCGACCAGCCGTTCCTGGCCCGGCAGCGGAACGAACGGACGCGCCAGAATGATGCGGCGGGTGCGTACCCGGATGGTCGGATGCGCCTCGGCGGCCAGGCGGATGAATTCCACCAGGTCATGTTCGACCTGCTCGGGATTCTCGTCGGGAATGATGCGCCGGTCGATGCGGAACTTGACCTTGTCGGGCACCACATTGGTATTGATGCCGCCCTCTATCAGGCCGATCACCAGCGTGGGATGGTCGATGCCGGCGATCGATGAGCGATGCTGCGCATAGCCCTTGCGCAGGCCATACAGGCCGGCCATGATGTCCGTGGCCGCATGCAGGGCGTCGTATCCGGTTTCAGGGCGCGCGGCATGCGCCGACTTGCCGACGCACTCCACCTCGAGGTGCAGGCAGCCGCTGTGGGCAGTGGTAATCGCGTAGGAAAAGCCTGCGGAGATGGCGAGGTCCGGCTTCGAGATTCCCTGGGCCAGCAGCCACTCCGGGCCGATGGCCCCGCCGGTTTCCTCATCATAGGTGAAGTGCAGCTCAACCGTGCCGTCAAGACCCTCCGGATGTTCCCTGAGGGCACGCAGCGCGTAGGCATAGGTGGCGAAGTCCGATTTCGATACTGCGGCGCCGCGACCGTACATCCAGCCTGCGCGAATCTCCGCGCCGTAGGGATCGGTGCTCCAACCCAATCCTGGCGGCACCACGTCGCCGTGCGCGTTGAGCGCGATCACCGAGCCCCGACCGTCGCCAAAACGCTGGCGCACGACCAGGCTGATGGCGCTCTTCATGCCGCAGGCGGCCACCACGTCGTCCGGCACCGGATGGCGCTCGACCGTGAAGCCCATGGCTTCGAGCAGTTCGGCCGCGCGCAGCGCGTGCGGCGCGCAGTCGCCGGGTGGATTGTCCGAGGGCACCCTGACCAGTTCGGCCAGGAAACGCGTCTGCTCCTCTCGCCACGCGGCGATGGACGCGGCGACTTGAGCCTGCGCTACACTGTGATCTTCCGTTTTCGTACCCACGAATTCACCGTTTTGTGTACACTTTAACAATTATTGTATACACTTTACGCCCTCTGCGCCAGCAGCCCACTTTCGTTCCGCAAACCTCATGCCATACGTCCAAACACCCTCGGATGCCGAACCGGAAGGCGTGCGCGACTATCCCCGCGACCTGATCGGCTACGGGCGCACTCCTCCGCAAGCCGCTTGGCCCAACAAGGCGCGCATCGCATTGCAGTTCGTCCTCAATTACGAAGAGGGGTCGGAAAACAGCGTGCTCCACGGCGATGCCGCGTCGGAGACCTTCCTCTCGGAAATGATCGTTGCGCAGGCCTTCGAGGCGCGCCATCTCTCGATGGAGTCGCTCTACGAGTACGGCTCGCGCGTGGGCGTGTGGCGCATCCTGCGCGAGTTCGA
>CANGUJ010000136.1 GCA_947456845.1 Burkholderiales bacterium
ACTGCGCGAAGGCCTGCGGGGTGCCGCCGATCGGCTCGAAGGCGATGGCCGCCATGCGCTCGCGGATCTCGGGCAGTTGCAGCACCCGCTCGACATCCGCGTTCAGTCGCGCGACCACCGCGGCGGGTGTGGTGGAGGGGACGAACATGCCCAACCAGGTGCGGTCCTCGAATCCGGGAAACCCCGATTCCGCGATCGTCGGAACATCGGGCAATGCGGGCGCCCGCCGCGGACTGGTCACCGCGATCGCCTTGAGCTTGCCGGCCTTGATAAGCGGTATCGCCGGGGACAGGGCGACATTGACCAACTCGACGTTCCCGCCCGCGGCCGCCTGCAGCGCGGGGCCACCTCCGTTGAAGGGAATATGCGTCACGCTGACGCCGGCCAGCACCTTGAACAGGTACTCGGCCGCGAGGTGCGGCGACGTACCGTTGCCCGCCGTGCCGAAGTTGAGCCTTCCCCCGCGAGCCAGGGCCAGGAGTTCCTGCAGGTTGTTGGCCTGCACCGACGGATGCGCGACGATGACGCTCGGTTGCGCGGCCACCAGCGCTGCGGCCGAAAAGTCTTTTTCGATGTCGAACCCCGGATTGGCCGACATGCCCGGGGCGACCGCGATCGCGCTGGTGGTCAGAAGCACCACATGACCGTCCGCCGCCCCCCTGGCCACCTGCTGGGCGGCCACGTTGCCCCCGGCGCCGGCGCGATTCTCGACCAGCACGGGTTGGCCCAGCGCCTCGCCAAGCCGCTGGCTGATGAGCCGGGCCACAATGTCGGGCGGCCCGCCCGGCGCGAAAGCCACCACCAGCCGCACGGGCTTCTGCGGCCACGCCGGGCGCGCATCTTGCGCGAATGCGGGCAATGAAGCCAGCGTGGCCGATACCAGCAACTTCCTCCGACTTCGATGCATCGTTTTTTTTCCTCCGCATGGGTCTGGATGGTCCGCCCCGTCCGCGACAGCGCTGGCCTGCCCCCTCGAATGGCGGCAGGGCCGGCGGCAGCGCCGGGGATACACGCTGCTGCCGCCTGCGCTTCACGTCCTACGGGGACGTGATCTGCACCACCCGGTCGGGCTGGATGCGAAAAGCCATCAGGTCCTCGCCGATGATAAGGGGGCCGGCGTAGGTCTTGCGCGTCATTTCCACAACCTCCTTTTCGGTCACCGGCGGCACCTTGGGCGTACCCAGCAAGACGAAATGGTAGTAGACCGCCAGTTTCGGCTTGGCGCGGGTGAACACCACGCCGGCCTCGTCGGGCTTGGTGTGATGATCGAGAATCACCTTGAAGACCGGTGAAGCGAGCAACTCTTCGCGCACGGCCGCCACCTGGTGAATCAGCAGATCGGTGCCGGTGGCGTGCTTGATCAGGTTCTCGTTGAACCGCGTATCCCCCGAGATGGTGACCGAGCGCCCGGCATGGTCGATGCGGTATCCGAAAGCCGGTCGAAGCAGTTCGCCGTGATCGACTTCGAAAGCGGTGACCCTGACGCCGCCCTGGTCGTACACCAGGCCCTGCCGCACTTCGACGACCTCGGGCCGGAGATTGGCCGGGTCGAGATTCTGGTCGGCGATGCGCGCCTTGATGTCCCAGTCATAGGCCTTGACCAGGCCGTCCATCAGATTCCGGGTTCCGGCGGGACCGAAGATGCGGAAAGGGCCGATGCGCTGGGCGTACGGCGTTTCCAGCCAGCCGGTCAACCAGAGATCCGGAATGCCCACCACATGGTCCGAATGCAGATGCGTCAGGAACACCGCGTCGACCGCGCCGAGCTTCAGGCCGCTTTGCGCGAGCCGCTGCGTCACGCCCCTGCCGCTGTCGATCACGAGGTTCCTACCGCCCGCCTGTACCAGCACGCCGGGGCCGAAGCGGCGCATCGAAGGCGGCGGGCTGCCGGTCCCCAGCAATGTCACGCGAAATTCGCCTTCGGCCACCGGCGCCGGCAAGGCCTGCCCGGCGGCCGTGCCGCACATCAGGACGGCCGCCGCGAGGCAGGCCAGCCGCAGGGACACAAGCCGGGTGAAGCGCAGCCGTGCCGATGCGCGCATGGCCGGAACCCTAGACCTCGTCGGCGATCGGGTTCGAAAGCACACCCACGCCTTCGATGTCGATCTCGCAGACGTCGCCCGGGGCCATCCATACCGGCGGGGTGCGCGCATAGCCTACGCCGGCCGGCGTTCCGGTGATGATCACGTCGCCCGGCTCCAGGGTGATGCACTCGGTGATGATGCACAGCGATTCCACCACGTCGAACAGGAAATCCTTGGTATTGGCATCCTGCATCACCTTGCCATTGAGCCGCGACTGAATGCGCAGCCCGGCCGCCCCGGCCGGCAGTTCGTCGGCGGTGACCAGCCACGGGCCGAAGCCCCCGGTGGCGTCGAAGTTCTTGCCGATGGTCCACTGGTTGGTCTTGCGCTGGTAGTCGCGCACCGAGCCGTCGTTGTAGCACGCATAGCCGGCCACGCAGGACAGGGCATCGGCCTTGGTGAGGTGGCGGGCGCGCGATCCGATGATGACCGCCAGTTCCGCCTCGTAGTCGAGCTTGGTGGAGGCCTTGGGACGGATGATCGGCTGGTGATGCGCCACCTGCGAGGTGGCGCCGCGCATGAAGAAACTCGGGTACTCGGGCTTGGCGTGACCGCCCTCCTTGGCATGGTCGGCATAGTTGAGACCCAGGCAGATGATCTTCGGGGGCCGCGGCACCACCGGCAGATAGGTGATGCCTGCCAGGGGCTTGACCGCGTGCGCGGGCGCGGCATCGGCTGCCGCCTTCACCACCGCCAGCGCGCCGGGCGCGGCCAGCAGCGTGGCCATGTCGGTCGACAATGCCAGCCCGGTGGCGCCGAGGTCGACGAACTCGGTGGCGGTGGCGGATTTGACGACGCCGATGGCGGCGCGTCCTTCTCTCAGGTAGCTGATCAGTCGCATGGTGTTTCCAGTCTGCTTGGCGTTGTGAAGAGGATTGAATGAACCTGCCCGGCCTTACTCCGCCTTCGCGCCGGTGCTCTTGACGACCGCGGCCCATTTCGTGACCTCGTCGCGCAAGAAGGATCCGAACTCGGCGGAGGTGTTGCGGGTCGATTCCATGCCGAGGCCGACGAATTTCTCCTTCGCGTCGGGCAGTTCCATCGCCTTGTTGATTTCCGCGTTGACGCGATCCACCAGCGCCTGCGGCGTGCCGACCGGCAGGAAGAAACCGACCCAGGTGTAGTCGTCGAAATCCTTGAAACCGAATTCGGTGACCGACGGGACATCGGGCAGCAGGGAGGATCGCCTCGCACTGGTGACCGCGATGGCGCGCACCTTGCCGGCCTTGATCTGCGGCACTGCCGGCGGCATCGAGGTGGAGGACATCTGCGTGTGCCCGGCCACCACGGCGGCGATGGCCTGGGCCGGCTGGTAGGGCACATGGGTGATATCCACCCGCGCCGCCGCCTTGAGGCGCTCCATGGACAGGTGGGTGGTCGTGCCGATCCCGGAGGAGGCGTAGTTGAGCTTGTCCTTGCGCGCCAGTTCGATTAGTTCCCTGAGGTCCTTCGCCGGCGTGGCCGGGTTGACGGTGATGATGTTCGGGGTGCGCGGCCCGAGCGCAAGCGGCACGAAATCCTTGACCGCATCATAGCCGGCGTTCGGATACAGCGAGGGATTGACGGCGTAGGCCACGCTGTGCACGAGAATGGTGTAGCCATCCGGCGTTGCCCGCTTGACCTGCCCGGTGGCGATGTTGCCGCCGGCCCACGGCTTGTTTTCGACAACAAAGGAACCGCCGGTGGTCTCACCGAGCTTTTGCGCCACCACCCGCGCGATGACATCGGTGAAGGCGCCGGGACCGAAACCGACCACGATCGACACCGGTTTGGCCTTCGGCCAATCCTGTGCGCAGACCGCGCCCGCGCCTGCCAGTACTCCCAGGGCCAGCAGGGCCCGGCCGGCGAGTCGTATCGAAGTGCTTCGCATGAGATGTCTCCAGAAGGGTAAGCCGGGATAACGCAGGGTACGGCGGGGAATGGCGAGAAATCGTGGCGCTTCTCGCAACGCCCCCGGGGCCCGCCGGGGCCGGGAGGCGGTATCGCTTGCGTGAGACTACAGCAGCTTCGCGGCCTCTTCGAAGGAGAAGCGCGGCAGGCGGCCCATGACCTTGGCAGGATCGCCATGTCCGAGGTTGCACAGGAAGTTGGTCTTGACCTTGGTGCCGGACCAGAACTCGGCATCCACCTTGGCCGCGTCGAAGCCGGACATCGGGCCGCAATCCAGACCCAGCATGCGCGCAGCGACCATCAGGTAGGCCCCTTGCAGCGTGCCGTTGCGGAACGCGGTGCCCTGGATCAAGGCGTCGTTGCCGGCGAATACCCCGCGCGCGTTCGGATTGTGGGCGAAGTTCTTCGACAGGTGCTCATAGAACTCCATGTCATGGCCGATGATCACCACCACCGGCGCCGCGAGGATTTTCGGCTGGTTCCCGGGCGACGCCAGCGGCGCCAGGCGCGCCTTGGCTTCGGCGGTGCGCAGGAACTGGAAACGCGCCGGCTGGGTGTTCATGGAGGTGGGCCCGCATTTGGCCAGTTCGTAGACGGCCCGGATCTCGTCATCGGTGACCGGCTGGCCGGTGAAGCCGTTCTGGGTGCGCGCGTTGCGGAATACCTGATCCTGCACTGATTCTGGGACGATGCTCATGATTTTCCTGGTTTGATTTGCGGGGGTTGAAGTGATCCGAGGTGAACCGCCGGCTCAGGCGGGAATCGGCGTCGACTGCCAGGCGGCCAGTTGCCACTTGCCATTGCGCTTGAGCCACAGGTTGAGAAAGCGGCCGTTGACGCCGCGCGTGGTTCCGTCGGGATTCTTGAGGGTCAGTCGCACATGACCGGTCACGCGGGCGCAGTCACCGAATACGTCGATGTCTTCGACGGGACGCTCCGCTGCCGCATAGGCCCAGCGGCCGCCGAGAATCCCGTCGATGTAGCTCTGCTTGGTGTCGATGACCGCGTTGGAATGGGTGTAGATGAGGTCATCGGCCAAGAGTTCCTCAAGTGCGGCGCGGTCGGCCGACACCATGGCCTTGTAACGGCGGTCTTCGAGCGCGCGAATGTCGTGCGGTGTAGTCATGTGATCTCCTGTGGAAGGGCGAAACCGAGGTGGCGATTCTATAACCAAGCCTGCCGTGCGAACCGCACGATCATCAGCAGGGCCATCAGCGACAGGAAGGCGCGCAGCCAGCGCCGGTAGGCGACCACATCGGCATGCTCACGCATGCGGATGCCCAGACGGAACGGCAACAGGGCGGCGATGGCCAGCGGCGCGGCCGCGATCCAGGCGATGGGCGGGATGCCGCCGGCCGTCAGCGCGATCAATTGCGTGGTCTTGCCGGTCAGGAAGCACAGGTTGAGCACCTGGATCAGGGTCACGGGCGCCAGCCCCATCACCAGGCACCAGATCAGCAGGAACGGTCCGCCCACATTGATCGCCGCCTCCGTGATGCCGGCCAATGTCGCGCACAGCACGGCGCCCGGGTGCAGGACGCGCCTGGCGCCGGGGAAGTTCGCCCGCCCGAGCCAGTCGAGCGCCACGTACAGCAAGAGGGCAAGACCGAGGGCAAGCAGCAGCCAGGACGGATCGACCGAAAGGAAGATGCGTGCGCCGATGAGGGCGCCGACGACCATGCACAGGGGCATGTACCAGAAGCGCGCGACGCTCTCACGCAGGTTGCCGCCGCGAAAAATCAGGTAGGCCGACAGGAACATGATGGTCGGCACCGTGACGATCACAGCGGTACGCAGGTCCATCATCAGAGACAGCAGGGGCGTGGCGAGCATGGGATAGCCCACGCCGAGGAGCCCTTGTATGTAGCCCGCAAGCATGGTGACGAGGATGATCCACGCGATCACCTGCCAGCTCAGATGCATCCATTCCACGGATCGGCCGCCTTCGATGCCTAACGCAGCGCAGGGCGCGCGCACAGCGCCGCCAGCGTGGCATCGGCATCTGAAAAACCCTCATTGCCCCGCCACGCGACCACCTGGTCGGGCCGGATCAGCGCATAGTCGGCCTGATAGGCATCGCGCAATTCCGCCGAGCCCGGCGCCAGCGTTGCCAGGGGGATCGCGCCGGCACGCGCGGCGCGCTCGAAGGCGCGCGCCGTTTCGCCAGGCTCGCGCAGGCACACGAGCGTGAACTCGAAGCCGAACCGGTCGAAAAGCGACTGGCCATCCGCCAGCCAGGCGTGCGGCGCGCGTCCGCCCGGACAGGCGCTGGGGACGTATTGGTTGGCCTCGTCGGGAGGCGCCGCGGTGCCGTCGCCGACGATGGCGCGCGATCCGTCGTAGCGCGCGCCGAAGGTGACGCCGGGAATGTTGAATTCGGCGCGCGAATGCCGGTTCAGGTATTCGCCGGCTTGCGCGCGCAGCGCCGCGCCTTCGGCCGAGGCCTCCTCGATGCGGGGATGCGGCGCGAACAAACCTACCGAATCGGCGAAGCGCCGCGCGAACGCGGTGTTTCGGAGCGCCACCGGACGCCGCTCGGACTCGTAGGTCGACAGCAGATCAGGCCCGGCCCATCCGTTGATGACCGCCGCGAGTTTCCAGCCCAGGTTGACCGCATCTTCGACACCCGTGTTGTAGCCAAGCCCGCCGGTGGGGGTGAACAGGTGCACGGCGTCGCCGGCCATGAAGACCTGCCCGCGCGCGAACTCGTCGGCCACCAGCGTGAATCCGGCCTTCCACGAAAGGCGTGCGAGAAAGCGTACATCCATCTCGGCGCCGAGCGCCTGCCAGAACATGCGCAGGGCGTCCGCGTCGGACACGGCGTCGCCGTGGTCCTCGCGCAACTGGGTGTGGAAGACGAATTCATCAACGCCGTTGATGGCCGCCATGAATGCGCGCCGCTCCGGATTGAAGGCCCAGTACATCCAGGCGCGCTTGCTGCCCAGAAAATCGTACAAGCCCGGTGCCTTGACATGGATGGCATGCATCTGGCCCCCCATGAAATCCCGCCGCGCCCCGCCTTCGCCGCCGTAGGCGATGCCGAGCTGCTTGCGCACCAGGCTGCGGGGACCGTCGGCCCCCACCAGATACCGCGCGGAAATCCTGCGCGTACCTCCGGCGGCCAGGTCGCGCACCTGCGCGCTCACATGGGACCCGTGGTCGGCGAACTCCTCGACACGGGAGGCGAAACGCAACTGCACCGAGGGCAGCGCCTGGGCCCGCGCCTTCAGGATGGGTTCGATGTACAACTGCGAGCAGCGGTGCGGCAATTCCGCCGCGCTCCACGAGCCCGACAGGCTGCGCACCATCGCCCGCGCGTCGCGCGAAGCCGGCAACTCGAAACGCGCAAGCTCGTGGCTGTTGTAGCGCGTCCAATAGGTGACGTCGGTAGGATAGTCCGGCGGCAATCCCTGGGCACGAATCGCCTCGGCCAGCCCGAGGCGCCGGAAATGCTCCATCGTCCGCGCCTGGGTCGCGTTGGCGGCGGGCAGGGTGGCCGTATCCGGCTTGTCATCGACCAGGACCACGCGCACGCCGCGCAATCCGAGTTCGATCGCCAGAACAAGCCCTGTGGGACCGCCGCCGATGATGACGACGTCGGTTTCAGGCACAACGTTCATGGACGGGATGCGCCTGCCGGCCGCCGCAACCGCGCGGCCGGCGCCGCTTCAGTGGGCTTCCCTGGGCAGCACGAAGTCGAAATCCAGGGTGTAGACCGGCTTGTCCATTCTACTGCCGTCGGGCGCGGTGCCGGGCTCCTTGCGCACCCAGTCCGAGATCAGCGAGGAGCGGACCCCGAAGACCGCGTCGGAGTCGAGGTACTTGTCGTCGGAACGGAACACATGGGTCACCAGCTTTTCGTAGCCGGGCGCCTGGATCATGAAGTGCAGGTGCGCTGGACGGAACGGATGGCGTCCCGCACGGCGAATCCACTCGCCCACCGGACCGTCGGTGGGAATCGAATAGAACTCCGGCAATATGCTCTTGAAGGCATACTTGCCTTGCGCGTCGGTATGCAGGCGACCGCGCGCGAACAGGGCGCCGTTCTTGTCGGTGTACTGCACGTCGTAGATGCCATCGCCATCGGCCTGCCACACGTCGACCACGGCATTGGCGATCGGCGTCCCGTCCGCCGCGCGCACCGTGCCGCTGATGAACGCCGGCTCGCCCGGCGCGCCACCGGAAATGTCGTCGCCATTCTTAAAATCGGAGGCCTTGTCGGTGTGAAACGGCCCGAACACGGTCGCTTCGGTGCAGCCGGCCGGTTTGCGGTTGTTGAGCGCAACCACCAGCATGGAAAGCCCGAGGGTGTCCGAGAGCAGGATGAACTCCTGGCGCTTGTCGTCGCACTTATGGCCGACCGCCGTCAGGTACTCGATGCCCTGCATCCACTCCGCCTCGGTGAGCTTGACCTCGCGGGCGAACGCGTGGAGATGCCTGGTGAGGCTGGTGAGGATTTCCTTGAAGCGGGCGTCCTTGCAGCCTTCCAGGCGGCGGATAGCTTCGTCGGTGATGGTGTGTTCGTCGAGGTTTTGCATGGCGGGGCTCCTGTGGTGGGTTGGGCGGCTGGCGGTATTCTATGGCGCCTGCATCTATTGGGCCTGCATCTTGGCACGCTTGGCGATGCGTGCGCAAATGTCGATCTCCTTGCGCACGAAGGCGTCGAATTCGGCTTGGGTCATCGGCATGGCCTCGGTGCCGGTCTTAAGATAGCGATCCTTCACCTCGGGCGTGGCCACCGCCTTCTGGATTTCCGCATGCAATCGCTGCACGACTGCGGGGGGCGTCCTGGCGGGCACGAAGGCGCCGACCCATAATGAGAAGTCGGAATCCGGAAATCCCGCCTCGATGCTGGTGGGAACGTCGGGCAGCAGCGGGCTGCGCCTGGCGCCGCTGGTGGCCAGCGCAGCCACCTTCCCTTCCTTGATCAAT
>CANGUJ010000137.1 GCA_947456845.1 Burkholderiales bacterium
AATGAAGCCAGCGAGCCGCGCCCGCCGCTGTGGCGAAGCTTCACGGAAAGCGTCTGGGGTCTGGCGGCACCCGTACTCATTCTCGGCGGCATGCGGGCCGGTTGGTTCACGCCTACCGAGGCTGCCGTCGTCGCGGTCATGTACGGCCTGTTCGTGGGCATGGTGATCTATCGCACGATCGCCTGGCGCGACCTGTTTCCCATATTTGCCGAGGCGGCCGAGGTCTCGGCGGTGATCTTGCTGGTGGTCGCACTGGCCGGCATATTCGCCTACTCCGTCAACACGCTGAGCCTGGCCGACCCGGTGACCAGGGCTATCGTCGGATCCGGATTGGGCGAGTACGGTGTGCTAGCCCTGCTGATCCTCATGCTGCTGGTCGTGGGCATGTTTCTCGACGGCGTCTCGATTTTCCTGATCTTCATTCCGCTGCTCATCCCGATCGCGACGTTCTACCGGTGGGATCTGGTGTGGTTCGGCATCATCCTGACCCTGATGGTGGCGGTGGGCCAGTTCACGCCCCCGATGGCTGTCAACCTGATGGTGAGCTGCAGGATTGCCGGCGTTCGGATGGAGGAAACCGTGCGCTGGGTAGGCTGGATGGTGGCAAGTTTTCTCGTTGCACTTCTGTTGGTGGTAGCCTTTCCGTCCTTGGCGCTCTGGCTGCCGAAATATCTTGGTTATTAGCGTCCTTCAAAGGAGTCACACATGAAACGCAGGCATTTCATCCAGGGCGCGGTCGCCGCAGGCGGCGCGCTCGCCTTCCCCGCCATCGTCACCGGGCAGTCGCAATACAAGGCCGAGTACAAGCTCTCCACCGTCGTCGGTCCGGCATTTCCATGGGGCAAGGGCGGCGAGATCTGGGCCAATCTGGTCAGGGAAAAGACCGGCGGACGCATCAACGTGAAGATGTATCCCGGCGTGTCGCTTGTCCAGGGCGACCAGACCCGCGAGTTTTCCGCCATCCGCCAGGGCATCATCGACATGGCGATCGGCTCGACCATCAACTGGTCGCCGCAGGTCAAGGAGCTGAACCTGTTCTCGCTGCCGTTCCTGATGCCCGATTTCGCCGCCGTCGATGCGCTCACGCAAGGCGAGATCGGCAAGCGCATGTTCGCCACCCTCGACAAGCAGGGCGTCGTGCCGCTGGCATGGGGCGAGAACGGCTTTCGCGAGCTCACCAATTCCAAGCGCGAGATCCGTACCCCGGCGGACCTCAAGGGCCTGAAGATCCGCATCGTCGGTTCGCCCCTGTTCAACGACACCTTCACCGACCTCGGCGCCAACCCCACCCAGATGAGCTGGGCCGACGCGCAGCCTGCATTCGCCTCCGGCGCCGTCGACGGGCAGGAAAACCCGATGGCCATCTTCACCGCGGCCAAGCTGCACACCGTCGGCCACAAGTTCTGCACCCTGTGGGGCTATGTGTGCGATCCGCTGGCGTTCGTGGTCAACAAGGAGGTGTGGGCCAGCTGGACGCCGGCCGACCGCGACGCCGTGCGTGCCGCGGCGGTGGAAGCCGCCAAGCAGGAGCTCGCACTGGCGCGCGCCGGCATCACCAAGGAAGACCAGTCCACCTACAAGCAGGTCGAGGGCTTCGGCGTCAAGATCACCCGCCTCACGCCGGCCGAGCGCGAGCAGTTCGTCATCGCCACCCGCCGCGTGTATGCGCGCTGGAAGGCGCAAATCGGCAAGGAACTGGTGGACGTGGCCGAGCAGGCCATCGCCAAGCGCAAGGTCTGAGCTGCGCGCAAGGCGTGACGCTGTGGATGGGCCGCCCCGCATGGCGGCCCTTTTGCATGGAGAGGGGATGACAAGGCCGGTGCTCACGGCCCAATCGGTCACGGAGCTGGGCGCCGAGGTGCGCGGCGCGGTTCTGGTGGCGGGGTCGCACGGCGGTGTGATCGCGGCGTATCTGGGTGCCGCATCCGGGGCGCATGCTCTGATCCTCAACGACGCAGGCGTCGGGATGGAGAACGCCGGCATTGCCGGCCTTGCCTGGCTGGATGGCATCGGCATGGCCGCGGCGACCGTCTCCCACATGAGCGCGCGCATCGGCGATGGCGCCGACAGCCTGGCGCGCGGCCGCATCACGCATGCCAACAAGGCGGCGCGGTCGGCCGGTGTCGAGCCCGGCATGTCGGCACGCCAAGCCGCGCAGCGGTTGTGCGGCGCTGCCGCCGCCCACGCTGCATCGCCCGCCTATGCGGATGGCCGCTGGAAAATCGGCGCGCAAGGGAGGTACGAGCTCTGGGCGCTTGATTCGGTGGGCAAGCTCGTACCGGAGGATGCCGGGCGGATCCTGCTTATCGGATCCCACGGCGGCCTGCATGGCGGGCGTCCCGACTCCGCGCTCGATTGCGCGGGCCGTCCGGTTGCCGCCCGCGCCGCTGCCTTCAACGATGCCGGCGTGGGCATCGATGAGATCGGCATCACGCGTTTGCCTGAGCTTGCGCGTCGCGGTGTGCCGGCGGTCACCGTCAGTCACGACACCGCGCGCATCGGCGATGGCCGGTCGATGCTCCACGGGCTGATTTCCCATGTCAACACGCCATCCGAGGCCCTCGGCGCGCGCCGGGGCATGCGTCTGCGCGACTGGATTTCCTGCCTGTAACGGGTCAGGCTCATGCTGGTCGCGCCGAGCGGCGCGACCCCATCACAACGCTGCCTGGACTGCGCTCCGGACCGGGCCGGCCGGGCGCGCGCCGCGTTCAGCGCCAGCCGGCCCGATCGACGATCCGCTGCGCCAGCGGCGTGTTCTTGCCGAACACCGCAGGACCGATCGGATCCATCTTGAACTTGCCGAGCGAGTCGAGTTCCGGGTTCTTCGCGACCGCCGATTTCACCACCGGCCACTCATTGTTGCCGTTGGCGAAGTAGCCCTGCGCCTCGTCGCTGGCGAGGTATTCGAGGAACTTCACCGCGGCCTCCTTGTTGGGCGCATTCCTGAGCATCGCGCCGCCCGCAACGTTCACGTGGGTACCGTAGCCTGACTGGTTGGGCCACACGAATCCCACCTTCTTGACCCAGTCCTGCTCCTCGGGCTTGGTCGACTTGAGCAGCCTTACCCAGTAATACGTGTTGGTGAGCGCCACGGCGCATTCGCCGCTGGCCACGGCCTTGATCTGGTCGGTGTCGCCGCCGGCCGGCTTGCGCGCGAAATTGGCGACCACGCCTCTTGCCCAGGCCTCGGCTTTGGCTTCGCCGTCGTGTTCGGCCACAGCGGCCACCAGCGAGAGCATGTATGGATGCGAACCCGAGCGGGTGCAGACTTTGCCTTTAAGTCTGGGGTCGGCAAGCGATTCGTAGCTTGCGACATCCTCGGGTTTCACCGAGGCCTTGTTGTAGACGATCACCCGCGCTCGGGTGGAGAAACCGAACCAGTTGCCGTCACGATCGCGCATTTCGGCCGGGATCCGCGACTCGAGGAGGGCGGACTTCACTGGCGCGTACAGGCCCAGTTGCTGCGCATTCCACAGGCGCGCGGCATCGACCAGCAGAAGCACATCGGCCGGGCTGTTCGCGCCTTCGGTCTTCAAGCGCTCCAGGAGTTGTTCGTCGCCCGCATCGATGCGATTGATGCGGATGCCGGTGGCCTTGGTGAAGTTCGCGTACAGCGCTTCGTCGGTGGAGTAATGGCGGGCGGAGTAAAGATTGAGCACCTTTTGTTGCGCTGCAACATGAGGCGTCGCAGTGATGCAGGTTGCGAAGAAGAGAAGGGGGGCGGCAATGCGTAGAGGATTCATGGACCGGGGCAGCGTAGTGGAGGCGATATGCGAATTATTCTCATTTAATCGCGACCTGTCAATGAGAAAGATTCTTATTCAATACCTCCCAATCAAAAGTCGACCGAAACCGTAGCGCGCGTGAAGCGCTCGATGGCGTCGAGCAACTCGTCGCTGGCGGTAGCGGCGCTGCCCTCGTCACCCCCGCAAATGGCGCGTGCCAGGGCGGCATGCAAGCGGGCCGTGAGCGGCAGGTCGGCCGCCTGCCGGTAGTGAAGGAACCAGAAGCGGCGCGAGAGAGAACTCATCATGTCCATCGCGCCGACGATGAACTCGTTGCGGGCGGCCGCGACACACAGGTCGTTGAATTCGCGGTCCGCGCGCATGAAGGCGACCGCGTCGCGGCCGGCCGCGGACTTGTCCATGCGCGTGGCGATCTCGGCAAACTGCTGGCGTTGCGCGCCATCGGCGCGGCGTGCCGCGCTGCGCGCCATGAGGCGTTCGACCTCGCGACGCAGTTCCAGGAGGCGCAGTTGGGCCTTGATATCGATTTCCGACACCATCACGCCGCGGCGCGGAAGTATCCGCACCAGGCGCTCGCGCGCCAGCCGCTGCAAGGCCTCGCGTATCGGGGTGCGGCCGATGCCGAGCTGCTCGGATAGCGCCGCCTCGGTGATGATCAGGCCCGGCGCAAGCCGAAGCGTGACGATGCGCTCCTCGATGTCCGTATAGGCGCGCTCGGCGAGCGAACGCGTCGCCTCGCTTGCGGCGGGCTCCCGGGGGCTTCTTGGCATGAGAAAGGGGACCCGCAGCCCGAGCAGACGGACTGGAAGGGTTAGGGTTGACAGGCGAAGCAAATGATATTTTAATGATATATCAGGCAGTGCCCCGGATGCAAAGAAGCAAAAGTGAAGGCCCTCGCACGCGACGCGGGAGCAACGAAGGGGCAACGCAGGTCCAACGTAGGTGGAGCGACGTGCCGGATCGTCGCGGCAGGCGTACCGCTAGCCATCCGCGGTGCCGTGATGCCCGTCGTTTTCATACCCGCATGCCGTAGCCGTTTTCCAGGAGACTTCAAGATGATGACCGAACGCCAACGCAAGTTCCGCGAGCAGTACAAGGCCGCGATCAGCCCTTACTACAACGGTCTGGTGCATATCGCCGTGATGTACGGCGTAGGCATCTGCGCCATATGGTGGTCGGTGGGCCGGCTCGTCAACGCCACCTGGGAGTGGCTGCTGGTGCTGCCGGTGTTTGTCATCGGCAACTTCTTCGAGTGGTTCATGCATCGCTATGTGATGCACCGGCTGGTTGACGTGTTCGCCCTGCGCGCGATTTACGACCGCCACACGCGCCAGCATCATCAGTATTTCACTGACAACGACTCGACCATCGACACCACGCGTGAGTTCCGCATCGTCTTCTTCCCGTGGCGTGTGCTCGCGGTGTTCGCGACCATGGGTCTGGTATTCGGCAACCTCGCAGGCTGGCTGATCAACCCGAACGCGGGTTACATCCTGTTCATCACCATGGTCGGACAGTACCTGATATACGAGACCTTCCACTACTGCTGCCATGTGCATGAAAACGCCTTCGTGGCCAACATGCCGTTCATCAACACCATCCGGCGCCACCATACCGCGCACCACAATCAGGGCATCATGATGAAGTACAACATGAACCTGACCTTCCCGATCGCCGACTGGTTCATGGGCACCAGCGATATCAAGCGCAGCCTCTTGGGCACCTTGTTCAACGGCTATAGCGACCGTCACGTGCGCGAGGAACTCAAGCCCGTGATCGCGCGCTTCCGCCTCGAATCGGCGCCGGTCACGCTCGACGGACCGGTGCTCACGCCTGAGGAAGACCGCCGCCTCGCCGGCGCCTGAGACCGGCATCCGCCGGCTTCGGCAATCGCCTTTCGGCAGCGAGGCCGGCAACAAACGGCCGGACCGGGTACGATTTAGTCCGCATCCCGGACCGCGGTCCGGGCTATCGCTGCCACGCAACTGAAATCACAGGAGAACGATTGATGGAACGACGCAAATTCCTCGCCGGCGCCGCGCTCGGCACGGGTGCCACCTTGGCGGCACCCGCCGTCCATGCCCAGTCCCCGACGGTCAAGTGGCGCATGACTGCGAGCTTTCCGAAAACGCTCGACACTTGCTACGGCTCGACCGAAGAGCTGTGTCGGCGAGTCGGTGAGCTCACCGACGGGAAGTTCGAGATCAAGCTGTTTGGTCCCGGGGAAATTGTCCCGGGCCTTCAGGTGATGGACGCGGTCTCTAACGGCACCGTCGAGGCGGGTCAGGCGTTCTCGTCGTTCTATTTCGGCAAGGACCCGGCGCTGATATTCGACGCGGGCCTGGCCTTCGGCCTCAATCCGCGCCAGCAGGCCGCATGGATGTACTACGGCGGCGGCCTGCAGATGGTGCGCGACCAATACGCCAAGCACAACTGCGTGGCGATCCCCTGCGGCAACTTCGGCGTGCAGATGGGCGGCTGGTTCCGCAAGGAAATCAAGAGCGTCGCCGATCTCAAGGGCCTGAAGATGCGCATCGGCGGCTTCGGCGGGCTCGCCCTGGCCAAACTCGGTGTGGTGCCCCAGCAGCTCGCCGCCGGCGACATCTATCCCGCGCTTGAACGCGGCACCATCGACGCGGCCGAGTTCGTCGGCCCCTATGACGATGAGAAGCTGGGCTTGTCGAAAGTCACCAAGTTCTACTACTCGCCGGGCTGGTGGGAAGGCAGCGCGCAGATGACCGCGCTGGTCGGCGTCAAGGCATGGGAGGCATTGCCCAAGTCCTATCAGGTGGCCTTCGAGACGGCAGCCACCGAGCAATGGGTGCGCATGCTGGCCAACTATGATGCCAAGAATCCTGCGGCGCTCAAGCGCCTGGTCGGCGGCGGGGCGCAATTGCGCTGGTTCCCCAAGGACGTGATGGAGGCGGCCTACAAGGTGACCGGCGAACTGCTAAACGAGTACGCGCAGAAGAACGCGGATTTCAGCAAGATGTACGCGTCCTGGTCCAAGTTCCGCGACGACCAATCGGCGTGGTGGCGCGTGGCCGACAACTTCCTCGACAACTACACCCTGCAGGTGCTGGCCCGCAAGAAGGCCTGATGCCGACGACCGCCGGCGCGAGGGGGCCGGCGGTCGTCGCGGCCGCACCTTGACGGCGGCTGGCGCAGGCTTCTCGTGGGGCAGGGCGGCCACTTGGGCCGTGCTACGGGGAGGCGCTCAGGCAATGCCCGCCCGGGGGCGCCGCTTGTATTGCCAGGCTGCGCAGGTCGGCAATTGCGCCAAACCCGTCCAGAAGGTCGTGGAGGGCATCGACATCGGCGCAGCCACCATGCCGCGCGCAGTCGATGAATTTGCGGCGCGCTTCTGCCGGGCTGACCGGCAGTCGTGCGTGGCCGTGCGCGTGGCTCACCTCGCCGCTGTCGATGACCGTCCCGTCGGCCATGCGCGCCATGACGCGATCGGCCGGGGTAAACACAGGATCGTCCCGGTCCGTCTCGTGGCGCAGTGCGATGTGGGTCGCTTCCATCAACCGTACCACCGCGGGCGAAGCGACGAAATCCAGCGTCAGTTGGGCGAATCCGGCGGCGCCTGCGGCGAGCGCGCCGGGCACCGCGAATTCCACGCTTTACTTGGCCTCCAGCGGGTCGCGCGGACAGCGATGCCCCGCCATGGCGGCCTGGCGCGCGCCCAGGGCCACTTCGATGCGCCGCACGTCAGCCGCAGCAAAGCCGGGCCGCGCGGCGATGTCCAGCGCGGCGTCGATGATGCGGTGGGTGGTGCAGCACATCGGGTACTTCTTGATCGACAGGCCATCTTCGATGATGCGCAGTCATGAGCAGGGCGCTTGGATGGCAGCCGGCCGCCGCCCTTGTATGGCACATGGGTCATGTCGATCTGGGTGCGCTGGGCCGGCAGCATGCCGCCCACATGCTGCGGCGATCCGGCGCCTGCGGTGCCGAAGGTGAGGGCTCCCGGATTGCGCCGTCCCCAGGCGACGAACCCGGCGAGATTCTGCGCCGGCACCGTGCTGCTGACGGCGATGGCGACCGGCGCGTTCACGCCGTTGGTCAAGGGCGTCAGGTCCTCCAGCGGATCGAATCCCATGTCCTTTCGCAGGTGCGGGCGGATGGTGATGATGGGCTGCGTGGTCAGCAGGATGCGATAACCGTCAGGCGCGGAATTCGCTACATAGGCCGCGCCGATGCTGCCGCCGGCACCGGCACGATCTTCGATGACCACGGGCTGGCCCATGCCGGCGGGGAGCCGTGCCTGCAGCGCGCGCGACCTGCTCGGAGGCCGCGCCAGGCGGATAGGGCATGACGATGGTGCGCGGGCGGAACGGGAAAGACTGCGCTCGCCCGAGCAGGGGGCGGCCAGTGCCAGGGCGCCCAGGCCCATCCGCCGCGCGTTTCGGCGCGAAGCTTTCATGGTGTGTCTCCGGCTTGAGTGACGCATGGTGTAAAGACCCAGGGGCGCCGCTATGCTTCGCGCAGCCAGCTGCGCGGCACCGGTACCAGCATTTCCAGCGCGCGCTGCCCATAGGCCTTGCCCTGGGGATCGATGCGGCGCGAGGCCATGCCGCCGCCGCCTAGCGCCTCGTCGATGACGAAGTTCAGCGCCGCCAAGCCGGGTGCGTCGAAGCGTTCGACCTTGCCAGCCACCGTGCCGGCGAAGTGCGCTGCGATGCGCTCCGGCGTGAGCACCGTGCGCAGATGCGCGAGGTAATGCGGCTTGCGGCAAAAGATCGCGATGTTCGAAGAGTCGCCCTTGTCCCCGGAGCGCGCATGGGCCACGCGCAGCAGCGGAACCTCGACACAGTCAGAGGCGGGCCCGGGCGAGGCCGGCGGCGCGGCGTGTGCCGCGACGGGCACAGACGCCGGCGTACCGACGGGGATCGGTACGCTGAAGGATGGCGCCGCGCCGATCTGCACGTTGACGGAAGAGAGGCGCGACTTGTCGATGAAGAAGGTGTAGAGGCGAATCACCGGCGCGGGTTTGGGACGCCCGCCGATCAGGCCCGCAGTGCCCTGCGCGAACGACAGGCCGGCCGAGCCGATCTCGCGCGCGAACAGGTCCAGCGCCTTGGCATCGGCGTGTTCGACCACCAGCCGCAGCACCACCTCGCGCACTTGCCGGGCGCGCGCCGCGCCACCGTACG
>CANGUJ010000138.1 GCA_947456845.1 Burkholderiales bacterium
CCAGCCGGCCGCGTCGCGCCAGGGCAGCAGGGTGAGACGGTCGCCGAGCGCGAAGCGGAAACGCCGCGCGGCGCCCTCGCGCGTCGCGGGCACCCCGAGATAGCGCGCGTACTTGGCGGCAAAATGCTCGACATCGTCGGCCACCACCAGGGTGTCGGAGAGCAGCGTGGCACCGTTGGCATGGGCGGTGTAGCGCGGCTGGTAGATATATTGCGGCGTAAGATGATGCGCCACCTGGATGTAGCCTTCCGGAGAATCGTCCGGCGCGAACTGGACGCGCCGGAACTTCGCGGTGCGCAGCCCGTCGGGCGTGTCGATCTCGCGCTGCAGCGGGATCACGCCGGACGTGCCGATGCCCGCCGCGACCAGGCGTGCGTCGATGGCGTCCGGCGTGGCGGAATTGAAGCAGATGATGTGCGCGCCCTGATGGCGGCGCAGGAAGGTCTCGATGCGCTCGGCAGGCGCAGCCGGGCTCTCGCTAGCCAGTATCTCGAGGTAGTTGTGCGGCAGCATCACGCAGCGGTTGCCGGAGCCCTGCGGCACGACCGCGGCGCCCGGCTTCCAGGCGGCCGAATGGGGCGAATAGGGGGTGAGCATGAAGCCCATCGCCTCGAAACGGCGCGCGGCGGCGTCGAGGTCGCGCACCGCCATGCCGACATGGTTGATGCTGTCGATGTCCGCGGGCAGATCGTTCATGCACCCATTGTAGGGCAGCGCCCATGATGCGCCGCGCGGGCCGCCGGCGGCGCAAACAGGCATTGCGCATCCCCGCCGTGTGCTGCTTAAATCGGCGGCCACACCATCAACAAATCCAGGAGTACACCATGGCCGTTACCGTGATCAAGCCCTCGCGCGCCGAAATGGACCGGAGCGTGGCGCGTTTTTCCGACCTCGTGCGGTGCAATACCGGGCTGCCGGACATGGCCTTGCCGGAATGCCAGCGCACCTTCCTCAACGTGCTGGGGTTCAGCCAGCCCAGGGGCGAAGGCCAGTTCTCGCCGTTCGGCGACCTGGCGCCGGCCGCCATCAGCCATGTGCGCGCCGGTTTCGGCATGGCCTTCGTGGCGGCCAAACCCGGCTGCGGCGTGCTCATGCACACGCACGACACGGTGGAGACCTTTATGGTGATGCATGGCACCTGGAAGCTCGAATGGGAGCTCGACAGCGGCACCGAGGCGGTGACGCTCGCTCCGCTGGACTTCATCGCCTGCCCGATCGGCGTTCAGCGCCGCTTCGAATGCATAGACGCCGGCCCCGGCCGCGACGAGGGGCTGCTTCTGGGCATCATCGGCGGCGACGCGCCGGCGGCCGAGATCTCGCCTGAAGGCGTGCAGCGCCTGATCGAGGCCGGCATCTTCAAGCCGGCGCAGGCCGCCGCCTGATCCCGGCGGCGGCGCGGCACGCGGCGCCGCTCAGAACCCGCGCAGCACCTTCTCGCGCATGGTGACGAATTCCTCGGCCGCCGTCGGGTGGATGCCGACGGTATCGTCGAACTGCTGCTTGGTGAGCCCCGCCACCACCGCGATGCCGATGCCCTGGATGATCTCCGGGGCGTCCGGCCCCACCATGTGGGCGCCGACCACCTTCTGGGTCTTTTCCTCGACCACGAGCTTCATGTAGGTCTTCTCGGCGCGCCCCGAGAGCGTGTGCTTCATCGGCCGGAACGTGGCCTGGTACACCTCGACGCGACCGTACCTGGCGATCGCCTGCTCCTCGGTATCGCCGACGGTGCCGATCGGCGGCTGGCTGAACACCGCCGACGGAATGTTGTGATGCGACACCGTCGTCGGCCGGTTGTTGAACAGGGTATTAGCCACCGCGGAGCCTTCGCGGATGGCCACCGGCGTGAGCTGCACACGGTGCGTCACGTCACCGACGGCGAATATGCTCGCCACCGAGCTGCGGCCGTGTTCATCGACCACCACCGCGCCGTTCTCGTCGAGTTCGACACCCGCCGCCTTGAGGCCCAGCCCCGCGGTGTTGGGCAGGCGCCCGGTGGCGAACATCACGCAGTCGCAATCGACCGTGATGTCCACGTCGCTGGTGCGCACCCGATAGCCGGGCCCGTGCTTTTCGATCGCGGTGATCTCGTTGCGCAACAGCACCTTGATGCCCTTGGCCTCGATCTCGCCGCGCAGGTGCTTGCGCACGTCGTCATCGAAGCCGCGCAGGATTTCCGAGCCGCGATACGACAGCGTGACTTCGGCGCCGAGGCCGCGGAAGATGCCGGCGAATTCCACGGCGATGTAGCCGCCGCCCACCATCAGCACGCGCCTGGGCAGCTGCTTGAGTTCGAAAGCCTCGTTCGATGAGATCCCCAGTTCCGCACCGGGAATCTCCGGGCGCACCGGCCAGCCCCCGGTGGCCACCAGGATGTACTTCGCGGTGATGCGCCGGCCGTCCAGTTCAACGGCGTGCGGATCGACCACCACGGCCCGGCCGCGCAGAAGCGTGACGCCGGCGTTGGCCAGCAGGCGCTCGTAGATGCCTTCCAGGCGCGCGATCTCGCGGTCCTTGGCCTCGATGAGCTTCGGCCATGAAAAGTGCGCCTCGGGCACGCTCCAGCCGTAGCCGCGCGCGTCCTCGAAGTCCTCGTGGAAATGGGCCGCGTAGACCATCAGCTTTTTCGGCACGCAGCCGCGGATCACGCAGGTGCCGCCGGGCCGGTAGGCCTCCGCCACCGCCACCTTTGCGCCGAACGAGGCGGCCATGCGGCTCGCGCGCACGCCGCCGGAGCCGGCGCCGATGACAAAGAAGTCGTAGTCGTATTCGCTCATGTTTTCACCCGTGCGGCGCGCTGCCCCGAAGTCCCGAATATAGTCTGTGGGGCCGCCGCCGCGGCGTCGCGGCCGGCCTCAGCGCCTCAGCGCATTTCCAGGCCCATGGCCCAGCACAGTGCCGAAAAACTCAGGAACGCCAGCGCCGTCGACACCAGGATCGCACCGGATATCGCGTCCGGATCGCTGCCCGCACGCTCGGCGAACAGGAACGCCGAACCGGCCACCGGCAGCGCCGCCATGAGCACCAGGACGTGCATCTCGAACCCCGAGAGCCCGAGCAGGTGGATGGCCGCGATGGCCACGAGATAAGGCTGCAGCAACAGCTTGGCCCCGGTGATCATCATCACGTCCGCGCGCAGCACCGGCACGCCAGGCCGGTACAACGACACGCCGATGGCGAACAGCGCCACCGGCACCGCGGCACTGCCGAGCAGGCGCACCAGGGTGTCCGGCGCGGACGGCAGCACCACGCCGAGGCCGGAGCCGATGGCGCCGAGAATGACGGCCCAGATCATGGGGTTTTTCGCCACGCGCAGAAAGGCGCCCGCCGCGATCGCGCCGATGGACGCGCCGCCGGCACCGGCGCCGCCGAGCGCGAGCACCAGCGGCAGCACCACGAACAGGTCGGCCATGCCCCCGGCGACGATGACCGGCAGCGCCTCGCGGCCCAGGAGCGCCGGAATCAGGGCCAGGCCCATGTAGCCCCAGTTGGACCATGTCACCGCCAGCGCCGGATAGGCGCTGCGGTGCAATCGCTCCCGGGTAGCGAAGCTGTAGACGCAGGCGAAAATCACGCAGGTGACCAGCCCGCCGACCGTGTACGCGAGAAAAACCCGCACCGAGAAAATCTGCGCGATCGGCGTCTCCAGCGTGAAGCGGAACATCATGCAAGGCAGCGCGAAATACAGCACAAAGGCATTGAGCGCCGGCACCGCGCTCTCCGGCAGCAGCCGGTAGCGCGACGCACCGTAGCCGCAGGCAATGAGGGCGAAGAAGGGCGCGGTGACGTTGAGGATGGCGAGCATCAGGCTGCCTTGCGCCGGCCGGGGCGGAACTGCGCGACATCGTCGTAGTACGCGGGGTCCTCGTTGGCCGCATCCCAACCCGGGATGCCCTTGATCGGCACGGGCTGCAGGAAGCGCGCGCTGGGCTCAAACGCGGGGTCGCTGATCAATGTCTCGATCCGCATGTCCAGAAAAGCCAACCGGCCCTGCAGGCTGAGCGAAAAGTAGTCCGGGCCGACTTCCAGCAGAATGCCCTTGCCGGTGGCGCCGTAATGCATGGACAGCGCGCGTTCGTAGAGTGCGTGACCAAAGATCACGAAATCCATCGCCTCGCGCACGGCCTGCCGCCGGTCCGAAAATAACGCGCGCCAGCAAAAGCCGCGCAATAGATTGAGCAGGTCGGGCCGGGTGCTCGCCACGATGATGCCGCCTTCGTCGAGCAGCGTGAGGAAGTTGCGCAACCTGCTCCGCCGGTTTGGCGAGGCATCAGCGCCATCCGCCACATGCAGGGCATTGATGCGCGCCTTGGCGCGCGGAAACGCCAGCCAGGCGCAGGCGTGGAAGGCGTCGTGCCAGCATCGCGGACGGGTTTCCACCTCACCACGCTCGTGGATGCGACGCTCGAAATCGAGTGCCGACAGCGCCGGGGCCGAAGGCGCCACGAAGGCAAGCTGCATGCCCGGTGCATTGCGGATACCGCGCGCGGCCGCCAAACACGACCAATCGCCGGGTTCCGGCCAGCCCGCGCTGCCGAGCGCATCGAGCAAGGGACGCACTGGCGCCAACGCCGGATGGTCGGGCAACACCGGCGCAACCGCCGCGCCTGTCATCTACGCCAGCTTCCAGGCCAGCGTCTCCCCGGCCCGCAGGGGCACGATGCCGGAATCATCGACATAAGGCAGGCGATCGGGCACCCGCCAGGATTCGCGCCTGAGCGTGACCGTGCCGCCGTTGCGCGGCAGGCCGTAGAAGTCCGGCCCGTGGAAGGACGCAAAGGCCTCAAGCTTCTCCAGCGCCCCGGCGGCCTCGAAGGCCTCGGCGTAGAGTTCCAGCGCATGCGGCGCGGTGTAGCAGCCGGCGCAGCCGCAGGAAATCTCCTTGGTATTGGTCGCATGCGGCGCCGAGTCGGTGCCAAGAAAGAATTTCGGGCTGCCGGAGGTGGCCGCCTTGACCAGCGCGACGCGATGCTCCTCGCGCTTTAGCACCGGCAGGCAATAAAAATGCGGGCGGATGCCGCCCTTGAAGATCTCGTTGCGGTTGAACAGCAGGTGCTGCGGCGTGATCGTCGCGCCCACGTTGGCGGGCGCCGCCGCCACATACTCGGCCGCCTGGCGGGTGGTGATGTGCTCGAACACCACCTTCAGTTGCGGCAGCCGCTTCATCAGGGGCTCGAACACCCGCTCGATGAACACCGCCTCGCGGTCGAACACGTCGACCGCCGGGTCGGTGACTTCGCCGTGCATCAGGAGCGGCACGCCCAGTTCGGCCATGGCTTCAAGGGTCGCCATCGGCTTCATGATGTCCGTGACGCCCGCATCCGAATTGGTGGTGGCGCCCGCCGGGTAGTACTTGAGCGCCTTGACGAAGCCCGAATCGGCCACCCGGCGAATCTCGTCCGCCGGCGTGTTGTCGGTGAGGTAGAGGGTCATCAGCGGTTCGAACTGCGCGCCGGCCGGCACCGCGGCGAGAATGCGCTGGCGGTACGCGCCCGCCTCGGCCACGGTACGCACCGGCGGCTTGAGGTTGGGCATGATGATGGCGCGGCGGAACTGCCGCACCGTGGCAGGCAGCACGGCGGCAGTAGCCGCGCCGTCGCGCACATGCAGGTGCCAGTCATCGGGATGGGTAATGGTCAGCATGATGTAGGCTTGTCGTTCTCAGGCGAGCAAAATCACCCGGTAGTCGTTCACGTTGGTACGCGTAGGCCCAGTGTGGATCAGGCCGCCAGCGGTCTCGAAAAATCCGAAGGCATCGTTGGCCGCCAGCAGCTTGTCGGCGCGCACGCCGCGAGCCCATGCAGCGCCCCACATCTCCGGGGACACCCAGGCGCCGGCATTGGGCTCTGAACCATCGATGCCGTCAGTGTCGGCCGCCAGGCCATAGACGCCAGCGGCGCCTGCCATTTCGATGGCCAGCGACAGCAGGTACTCGCTGCAGCGGCCGCCGCGGCCGTTCGGGTTCTTCAGGGTGACGGTGCATTCGCCGCCGGAAATCAGCGCCACCGGCCGCCGCGCGGGCTGGCCGTAGCCAATGATCTCGCGCGCGATCGCCGCATGCGCCCTGGCCACCTCGCGCGCTTCACCGGTGACGGTGTCGCCCAGCAGCATGGGCGTGATGCCCGCCTCGCGGAACACGGCGGCAGCCGCCTCCAGGCTCTTGTGCGCCGTGGCGATGACCTCGGTGCGCGCGTTGGCGAACACCGGCGAACCGGGTTTGGGCGTCTCGGCGATGCGCCCGGCCGCGCCAGCCTGCAAATGCGCCGCAACCGCCGCGGGCACATTGCATTCGAAACGCGCGAGGATATCCAGCGCGTCCTGATAGGTGCTCGGGTCCGGCACCGTCGGGCCGCTGGCGATATGGGTGGGCGCGTCGCCGGTGACGTCCGAGATCACCAGCGAGACGATGGGCGCGCGGCACATCGCCGCCAGCTTGCCGCCCTGGATGAGCGAGAGATGCTTGCGCACCACGTTCATGTCCTGGATGGGCGCGCCGCAGGCGAGCAGTTCGCGGGTGGTGGCCTTGAGGTCGGCCATCGAAATGCCTTCGACCGGCAAGGCGAGCAGGCTGGATCCGCCGCCCGACACCAGCGCGAGCAGCAGGTCGTCGGGCCCGAGCGCACTGACCTGATCGGCGATCTCGCGCGCCGCGCTCTCGCCGGATTCATCCGGCACCGGATGGCCGGCTTCGACAACGCGGATACGCTCCAGCGCGGCTTCGTCGGGGTAGCCGTGGGCATAGCGGGTGATCACCATGCCGGAGAGGGGTGCCCGCGCGGGCCAGTGTCGCTCGACCGCGCGCGCCATCGAGGCCGCCGCCTTGCCGGCGCCGATGGCCAGCGTGCGCCCCCTGGGTGCCGGCGGCAGATGGGGCGGCACGATCACCCATGGATCGGCCGCCGCGACAGCGGCGGCGAAGCTTTGCTTCAGCAGGTGTTCAGGACCCATGACGGGAGTTTACCCTTCGGCGCTCCGGCGCCCCGATTGCGGCGCTGCACCGTCGCGGGTGCTTGCCGCCGGTAACCGGCCCGTTACAATCGCCGCATGTCAGGGGAGACCGCCAAGGCGAAGAAGGCAGCGCCCGCCGCCAAGCTGGTGCGCGATCCGGAGCGCACGCGTGCGCGCATCCTAGAGGCAGCCAAGGCCGAGTTTGCCGCCCATGGCCTGGGTGGCGCGCGCGTCGACCGCATTGCCGCGCAGGCCGATGCCAACAAGCGCATGCTGTACTACTACTTCGGCAACAAGGACGACCTGTTCCTGGCCGTGCTCGAAGACGCTTATGCACACATCCGCGAAGCGGAGAAGGCGCTGCGCCTGACCGAGATCGACCCGCCCGAGGCGATCCGCCGGCTGGTGGCCTTCACCTGGGAGTATTACCTCGAGCATCCCGAGTTCATGACGCTGTTGAACAGCGCCAACCTGCACCGCGCGCGTCACCTGGACAAGTCCGCCAAGGTGCGCACCATCCACTCACCCTTCGTGGCGATGATCGAGGAGATCCTCGAGCGCGGGCGCAAGGCGGGGGTGTTCCGCGCCGGCGTCGACCCGGTGCAGCTGTACATATCGATTGCCGCGCTCACCTATTTCTACCTCGGCAACAAGTACACCCTGTCGGCGATCTTCGGCCGCGACCTGCTGTCCCCGCGCGCCAAGGCCGAGCGCCTGGCGCACATGACGGAACTGGTGCTGGGCTACCTGTTCAAGACCTGACAAGGCCCGCCGGACGATGACCTTTCCAGAGCGCTTTTCCGATGCCGAGCATCTAGAGGACGTGATGAGTACGCCCTCGGCCGACCTGATGGCCGACCTCGCCCGTGCGCCCGGCGACATCATGGTGCTGGGCGTGGGCGGCAAGATGGGGCCCACCCTCGCCCGCATGGCGAAACGCGCCGCGCGCGACCGGCGGGTCATCGGCGTGGCGCGCTTCTCGGAGGCCGGCCTGCGCGCAAGGCTCGAAGCGCAGGGTATCGAATGCATCGCCGCGGACCTGCTCTCGCGCGAGGCGCTGGCCGCCCTGCCGGAGGCGCCCAACATCGTGTTCATGGCCGGGCGCAAGTTCGGCTCGCGCGGCAGCGAATGGCTCACCTGGGCGATGAACGCGCATGTACCGGCATTGGTCGCCGAGCGTTTCCGCGCCGCGCGCATCGTCGCCTTCTCCACCGCGTGCGTGTACCCGTTCGTGAACGTGGCCGGCGGCGGCGCCAGGGAGGAACTGGCACCCACCCCGCCGGGCGAGTACGCCAATTCCTGCGTGGCGCGCGAACGGATGTTCGAGCATTTCTCGCACCGCTTCGGCACTGCCGGGCGGCTGATCCGCCTGTCCTACGCCATCGACATGCGCTATGGCGTGCTGCACGACCTGGCCGCCAAGGTGCTGGCCGGGGAGCCTGTCGACCTGACCATGGGCCATGCCAACATCATCTGGCAGGGCGACGCCAACGAGTGGGCCTTGCGCTCGCTCGCCCACTGCACGGCGCCCACCTCGGCGCTCAATGTCAGCGGCCCGGTCATCAGCATCCGCGCCGCCGCCGAGGGTCTGGCGCGCCGCCTCGGCGTCACGCCCGTGTTCGCCGGCCGCGAGGCCGAGTCGGCCTGGCTGATCAACTGCGACCGGGCCCGCGCGCTGTTCGGCAAGCCGCAGGTGTCGCTCGACACCCTGCTCGACTGGACCGCCGACTGGACTTCGCGCGGCATGGATTCGCTGGGCAAGCCCACGCACTTCGAAGTGCGCGACGGCAACTACTGACCCGCCATGCGCATTGCCGACATCCCCGC
>CANGUJ010000139.1 GCA_947456845.1 Burkholderiales bacterium
AAGGCGCGGATGAAGCCGACAGCGGCGGCGCGATGTTCGCGGACCCAGCTGCGCCGGGTGGCCAGCACCTGGCCCTGGTAACGCCCGATCACCGCGATTGCGGTGTCGAGCAGGTGGAAGCCGCGCTCCAGCAGCAGGCCCTCAAACGGCGAATTTGTTGGCCACTGTCGGCGGCATGCTGATGAAGGAGAAATTGACCTCGTTGGCGAGCACCGCCTGAACCGACGGGGCGCTTCCCTTGTAGGGCACATGCACGACTTCGGGCACGCCGGCAGCGCGCTTGAGCAGTTCTGCGCTGATGTGGTTGGCGGTGCCGTTGCCGGCCGAGGCGTAGAAGCTCTTCGACGGGTTCGCCTTGAGCAACGCGACCAGTTCGCCCAGCGTCTCGGCGGGCGAACTCGGATGCACCGTCAGCATCAACGGCGAGTAAGCCACCAGGGTCACTGGCGCATAGGATTTGATCGGGTCGAAGGCCAGCTTGCGGTACAGGGTGGCGTTGATGGCATGCGCGGTCAGGTCCTGCAGCCAGACGGTGTAGCCGTCCGGGGCCGAACCGGCCACATGTGCGGCGGCCACCGTGGAGCCGGCACCGGGCCGGTTCTCCACGAACATCGATTGCCCGATCGAACCGGTGATCTTGGTCGCAAGCGCGCGGCCGAGCACGTCCGAAATGCCGCCTGCGTCGAAGCTAAGCACCAGGCGGATCGGTTTTGACGGGTAGGCGTCTTGGGCGGTTGCGGCCCCTTGGAGGGCTGCGAGGAGTAAGGCGGCGGCGATGCGCGATGCGATATTCATGATGGCTCCTTTCGGGTTCGGCTACGCAGGAATCAGGCTTGAAACGCAATCAGTGCAATGCATAAACGTTGCAGCGCTCGGGATCCGCCGCGCTGCGCTAGAACGACGGCGGCGAACTCACCCATATCGCCTCGGCCGGCGACTTGCCGGGGTTGCTCCAGCGGTGGGGCAGTTCGCTGTTGAAGAAGATGCTGTCGCCCACGCGAAGTTCGTGCCACAGACCGCCGACCTCGACGCCCAGGCAACCCTTCAGCACCACAACAATGTCCTCGCCTACGTGCGTCAAGGGCGGTCCGCTTTCGGCGCCGGGCTTGGCGACGATCCACAGCATCGAGGCGCGGCGCCGCAGGTCCGGTGTGAGCAGCTCGTAGTCGATGTTCGACCGCGGAAAGGAAATGCTCTTGCGTTCGGCGCGCCGCAGCACCGCCACCAGCGTGGCCGGCCGCGACGATTCGCGCGCGAACACCAGGCTGCCGGCAGGGATATCGAGCGCGTCGGCAATGCGCCGCAGGGTGCTCACTGGAGGGATGAGGATGTCGCGCTCTATCTGGCTCAGGTAACTGATCGACAGGCCGGTAACGGCGGCAACCTGCTGCAGGGTGCGCTCGCTATGCTTGCGGGCGCGCCGCACCATCGCGCCCATGCTCGTCGCCGGCGGATGCGGCGGCAGTGCCGTTGCGGGGGCTTGCCGTTTTGCCGGCCGCCCCGGCTGCGCGCCGCGGGACGGCCTAGCGGCCTTTGTCCGTGCAGGCCGGGGGCGTTGCGGGTTCGTCACGGTGCGCCGTCGGGGTCATCCGTGGAACGAAAGGCGCATGCTTGGCCGCGGCGCGCCTTCGAGGGCGACCTGCACGTCGATGAGGGCCCCGCAGGCGCTGCAGCATAGATGGCGCAGTTGGAAGCGCTCGTGGCCGTAGTCTTGGCCGCGAACCGCACCGGCCGACGCAAGCGGATCGGCGAACTCGGCAAAGCGCGGCAACAAGTTTTCGCCGGGCTTGCCGTGCACATGGCCGCACTGCCCGCAGGCGATCCTGCCGCCATCGAGATCGGCCACCAGGGTATCGCCATAGCGATGCCTGCCCCTGCCTTCGAACACCCACTCGCCATCGCCACCTGCGGGGGCGGCGCGGCCCAGGCGCGCCGCGCGCAGCGTCGCGCGCAGCGTGTCGCTGGCCTGTGCGTCAACCGCGCCTGCCGCATCGGCGACCACGCCGTAGATCGTACGCGCCGCGGTCGCCGAGATCACGCCGCGTGCCAAGTCCTGGCCGACCGCCTGCGCATCGCGCGTGAGCGGATCGCCGTAGCCGCCGCCGGCCTGCCAGCTGTGATACCAGACATCGCCCAGCGCCATCGGGGTGCGCACATGCTTGCAGCAGAGGATTTCGCGCCGTCCGGCGACATCGTCGAGGGACGCCGGCAGGGCTTGTCCCGCGGCCAGACGCGAGCTGATGTCGGTTTCGACGACGCGCGCGACACGGATGGCCGCACCCGGCATGCCGCCGGCCAGGCCGATTGCGTTGGGCATCTCCGCGCCGGTGCCGGCGAATAGCCCCTCAAGGTGGTTGTTGGGCGCACGGTACATCGTGTAGGCCAACTCACCGGAGCGTCCACCGCGAAAACGGCCCGGGCCGCCAGAGTCCTGCAGGTGCCTGCGGAACAGGTACAGCACCGGATATTCGGCCTCCTGGTCCTCGATGTTGGGCATGTTCGGCGTGGTGTTGAAGACGATGCCGGCGGTGTCGACGCCGTCGGCATAGGTGCGCGCTCCGCCACCGCCGCCAAAGTGGCTCATCTCGGTGGCGGCAAAGGGAAAGCCGTGCTGGCTGGTGCCGGCGAAGATCGGCGCCATCGAGGTGCCGGACCACACCGCCATCGCCTGGTCGCGGTGGCGCTCGCTTGCCACCAGCATGTGCGACAGGCTGCGCCAGGTGGCGTCGATGGTGACGATCACCGCCGAGATGGTGGCCATCGCGCAGGGCGCGGGGTAGGCGCAGTCGTTCACCGAACCGGTCCGGCTGATGATGTCGATGCAGTCGCGCACCCCGCGGTTCCAAGGGATGTCCCAGCACAGGTTGATGTAGACCGAGGACAGCACCGCTGCCTGCAGGCCGGAGTAGGTGGAATTGATCAGCCCGCGCGCGTTCGGGCTTGTGCCGCCGAAATCGAAGGACAGGCGCCCGCCGCGCTTGGTGAGGGTGCAGACGATCTGGTAGATCTCGGGATTGTGACCGTCATGGTCGATGTATTGCACTTCGCGCCACTGGCCGTCGGGCAGGGCCAGCAGGCGCTCCGTGAGCTTTTCGCGCGCATGCGTGATCGAGCCTTCCATCACCGCGCGGATCGCGTCGATGCCCCAGGTGTCGATCAGGTCGAGAATGCGGCGCCGCCCGGTGTTGAGGGCGGCGATCTGGCCGCGCACGTCCAGGCCGACCAGTGGGTCGCGCACCTGGTTGAGGATCCAGGCCAGCACGTCTTCGCGCACCCGTCCACCGTCGACCAGCTTTACCGGCGGCATGCGCAGGCCCTCCTGGTGGGTGTCGACGGCCTTGATCGAGAACCCGCCCGGGTCCATGCCGCCGGTATCGAGCTGGTGGCCGGAGGCACCGATCCAGGCGACGATCTCGCCGTCATGGAAGATCGGCGCGACGGTGGCGAAATCGGGATGGTGGATCGCGCCCAGGTAGGGGTCATTGCAAATGAAGATGTCACCGTCGCGGATGCCGACGTCGGTATGGGTCAGGCGCTGGGTGCTCTGCACGATCAGTGGCAGTACGTTGCCCTGGGTGACGATGTAGGGGCCTACCGACACCAGGGCGCCGTCCGGCTGCATGATCGCGGTGGCCGCATCGTTGCCGGTGATCAGCACGTTGGAGCCGGAGCAGCGCATGTACTGGATGCCCATTTCCTCGGTGATGCTGAGCAGGCGGTGGTTGAGCACCTCGAAGGTGACCGGGTCGATATTGGTGAAGCTGCGGTCGTTCATGTTCAGGCTCCCTTCTGCGCGGCTAGCAGGATGCGGGTGTTGCGCTGCGCATCGATGCGCGCACGCTGTCCGGCCAGGACCACAATGGTGGTGCCGGGATGCTCGATGATGGCTGGGCCTTCGAGTAGCGCGCCGGCGGGCAGGCTCGGGCCGTCATACACCGGGGTGGGGACCATGTCGCGGCGCAGCGGACAGAAGGTCATGCGCTCGCCGCTCGGGGCGGATTGCCCGCAGGTGGGGCCGGCCATGGCTGCCGGCCGCGTCACGCTGCCGATGGCATCGACCCCGTAATTCACCAGCTCGATGCCGCCTTCGCGCATCGCCGCGCCCCTGCCGAACAGGCGCTCGTATTCGTGCTCGAAATCATCGGCCATCTTCTTCAGGCCGGCGTCATCGATCAGCGCGGGCGCCGCGACACGCAGGTGATGCACCTGGCGGCGGTAACGCGCTTCCACCCAACGCTCGAAGCGGTGCCGCTCCTGCGGCATGTCGGCCTCGCGCAGGCGCCGCGCGCCGTCGGCTTCCATGGCGGCGAAGATGGATTCGACGATGTCCGGCGCCTGCGGCAGCACCAGCGGGTGGGAGTGCTGCAGGCTGAAGCGCACGTCGGAGAGGGCTGCGCCAAAGGCCGAATGCACCGTCGCCAGGAAAGGCACGATGATCTCGCCGACACCGACTTCGCCGCCATACGAGGCCGCATGCACCGGGCCTGCGCCGCCGTAGGCCATCATGACGAAGGCGCGCGGGTCGTGTCCGCGTTCCAGGGTTGACTTGCGGATCAGGTCGGCCATCTGGCTGTCGATCACCTGGCGGATGCCGGCGGCGGCACCGATGACGTCACCGCCGAACAGCGGGTCGGCGATGCGGCTCTTGATCGCTTCGACGGCGCGCCCGGGGTGTAGCGCCATGCGCCCGCCCAGGAACCGGTCTGGCGATAGGTAGCCCAACACAAGGTCGGCGTCGGTAACCGTCGGCTCCGTCCCGCCCAATCCGTAGCAGGCCGGCCCTGGCGACGAGGAGGCGCTTTGCGGGCCGATGCGCAGCCTCCTGCCGTCCACCCAGGCGATCGAGCCACCGCCGGCGCCGATTGACGCCACATCGACCATCGGCAGGCGCAACTGGTATTGGTTGAGCACGGTTTCGCGGCTGTAGCCCCAGCGGCCGTTCTCGATGATCGCCACCTTGAAGGTGGTGCCGCCCACGTCGGTGGCAATGACGTCGGGCAGGCCCAGCGCAGCGGCGAGTTCGGCGGCGCCCACCACGCCGGCCGCGGGGCCGGACTCGATGGTGAAGATCGGCACCGTTTGCGCGGTGGTCGCGACGCCGCCGTTGGACTGCACGATCAGCAGCTTCTGGCGCAGCCCGGCGGCGCGCAGGCTGGCCTCGAGGCGACTGATGTACTGGTCGATGACCGGGCCGACATAGGCGTTGAAGAGCGCCGTTGCCGAACGCTCATATTCGCCCATCACCGGCGCGACCACCGACGATACCGACACGTATACCTCCGGCAGCATCTCGCGCAGGATCGCGGCGACCCGGGCTTCGTGGGCCGCATTCTTGTGCGAGAACAGGAAAGCCACCGCCACCGCTTCGTACCCGGCCCGCGCGATTTTGTCCGCGACGCGCCGCACTGCGTCTTCATCGAGCGGCTGGACGACCCGCCCGAGCGCGTCAATGCGTTCCGGGATTTCGAAGATGTCCCGCTCATCGACCAAAAGGCGCGGCTTCTCGGTCATGCGGTAATGGTGGCGCTCGAACACGCTGAGTCCTGCGACGCGACCGGTCGCGCGCATGATGAGCAGCGTGTCGGCAAAACCGCGGGTAGTTAGCACCGCAGTGCGCGCGCCGGTGAACGCGAACACCGCGTTGCTGGACTGGGTAGTTGCGTGCACCATGCGATCGGTGCCGGCGAGCAGTGTGGTCAAGTCGACACCGGCGCCGGCCGCGGCGTCCCGCAGGCCGTCGAAGACGCCGCGCTGGAGGTCATCGGGGGTGGACAGGCTTTTGCCGGCGTGGGTGCGGCCGTTTGCGGCGTCGAACACGACCACGTCTGTGAAGGTCCCTCCGATATCAACGGCCACGGTGTACATCTGCTGCCTCCTGCTGTTCGACAGGCCAGCCTCGAGCGGGGCGCGGCTGGACTGAAGTGGATCGCGATAATTTCAGTAGTTTCAGTAAAAAAGCCTGAAAATGCAATAGGTGTCACGCGCCGCCGGCGCAGCGGGCGTGCGGCGGCGCATGGGCGCGTCCCGGATCAGGCGGCCGGCGCGGCCTGGCGGATGACCCCGTCGGCGGCGAGTTGCAGCAGGGTGCCCTCGTCGAAGCCCGCCTCGCGCAGGCATTCGAAGGTATGCTGGCCCAGCAGGGGGGCGGGCAGGCGCATGTCGGCCGGCGTACGGGCAAACAGGGTCGGCGGGCGCACGCTGACGGTCGCGCCTTCGGTCGGGTGCAGCGTCGGCCGGAACAGGCCCACTGCCTTCAGGTGCGGGTGTTGCGGCAGGTCGTCGATGGCCCAGATGCGCGTGGCCGGAAGGTCGATGCGCTCGCACAAGGCCAGGCATTCATCGGTGCCCATCTGCCCGACCACCGCGCGCAGGTCGGCATAGAGCTCGACGACCCGGGCGTTGCGTTCCTCACGGTCGGCGAAGTTGTACTTGCGCGCCAGGTCGTCGCGCCCGACCGCGTTGAACAGCGCCGTCCAGTGGTCGGCGGTGTAGGGCAGCATGGCGACATGGCCGTCGCGCGTGGGCAAGGGCTTGCGCCCGCCGGCGAGGATGCGCGCGTAGCCCGCTTTCGCGTTGGGCGGGTCGAAGGTGAGACCGCCCATGTGTTCGGCCAGGGTGAAGGCCGCCATGGTTTCCAGCATCGGCACTTCCACGTACTGGCCCGCGCCTGTGCGCTCGCGGTGGAACAGCGCCGCGAGCACCGCGTTGACCACGGCCAGGCCGGTGGTCTTGTCGGCCACCAGCGTAGCGGCGAAATCCGGCACGCCGCTTTCGTTGCCGATCAGCGCGGCGATGCCGCAGGCGGCCTGGATGACGTCATCGAAGGCGGGGCGCGCTGCGTCCGGGCCGGACTGGCCGAAGCCGGTGGCCACGCAGTACACCACCCCGGGGTTGAGCGCGGATACGGCCGCGTAGCCCAGCCCGAGGCGCTCGATCGCGGCCACGCGCATGTTGTGCACGACGATGTCGACATCCCTGGCCAGCGCCAGCACGGCGTCGCGGCCCGCCGGTGATTTCATGTCGATGGCGACGGAGCGCTTGTTGCGGTTGATGGCCAGGAAGATCGAGCTCATGCCCGCGTGCCGGGAGACGCCATTGGCGCGGATCAGGTCGCCTTCCAGGCTTTCGACCTTGATGACGTCGGCGCCGTAGTCGCCGAGGATCTGCGTGGCCAGCGGCCCTAGCACCACCGAGGTGATGTCGAGCACTCGTACGCCGGAGAGCGGGCCGGCGGACCCGGGCGGGGCGGTCTTGGCGGGGCGGTCGGTCATGCCGGTGGTGGTCATGGAAGCGGCGGCGCGCCGCAAGGCGCGCCGGCGGGGTTGCGGGAACGGGATGGCGAACGGGCGAACCTGGTTTGTTGCCCGGCCCACGAATGTATTGCAGAATGCCCGCACATTCCAACAACCTGATGTGTGCGCCGCAGCAAACGCGGCCGCGACCGGAGTTCCTCCCATGCAAGCCCTGAACATCGCTCCGTGCTCCTTGCCGCCGGAGTGCGAAGCCCTGCGCGCCGAGGTGCGCGCTTTCCTGGCCGAGGCGATGGCCGACTATCCCGGGGCCAAGCGGGTGCGCAATTGGACCGGGGCGGACCCCGCGTTCAGCCGCAAGCTGGGCGAGCGCGGCTGGATCGGCATGACCTGGCCCAGGCGCTACGGCGGGCGCGAGCGTTCCGCCCTCGAGCGCTATGTGGTGATGGAAGAATTGCTCTCGGCCGGGGCGCCGGTGGCGGCGCACTGGATCGCCGAGCGCCAGAGTGCCCTGTTGCTCATGCGCCTGTCGCCCGAGGTGCTGGCGCCGCGCATCGTGCCGGCGATTGCGCGCGGCGAGTGCTTTTTCTGCATCGGCATGAGCGAGCCGGATTCGGGCTCCGACCTGGCCTCGATCCGGACCCGTGCGGTGCGCACCGATGCCGGCTGGGTGATCAACGGCCGCAAGGTATGGACCTCCGGGGCGCATCGCTCCCATTACATGATCTGCCTGGTGCGCACCGGCACTTCCGGCGAGCAGCGCCACGCCGGCATGTCGCAGTTGCTGGTGGACATGAAGACGCCCGGGTTGACCGTGCGGCCGATCGTCAACCAGCTGGGCGAGCACGATTTCAACGAGGTGACTTTCGATGACGTACTGGTGCCGCATGACTGCCTGATCGGCGCCGAGGGCGACGGCTGGAACCAGGTCGGCGCCGAGCTGGCCTTCGAGCGCAGCGGGCCGGAGCGCTACCTGTCGAGCTCGCAGCTGTTGCTGGAAATGCTCGATGCCGCCGACCCGGCCAACCCGCGCGACGCCGTGGCGCTGGGCCGCGTGGTGGCCAGCTATGCCACCCTGCGGCAGATGTCGATGGGCGTCTCGGGCATGCTGGCGCGCGGCGAGAACCCGGCGCAGGCGGCGTCCCTGGTCAAGGACCAGGGGGCGCTGGTGGAGCAGGCCATGCCGGACATCGCGCATGACCTGTTCGGCGGGCGCGCCGCGCCCGATTCGCCGCTGGCGCATGCCATGGCCTACACGGCCCTGGCCGTGCCTTCGTTTTCGCTGCGCGGGGGCACCCGCGAGATCCTGCGCGGCATCATCGCCAAAGGGCTGGGGTTGAGATGAGCGACTCGATGATCGAACAAACCGCGGCGCGCATCTTCGCCGACAACGTCGACAAGGCATTGCTCGAGCGCTTCGAGAAGGGCGAATGGCCGGCGCGCTTGTGGGCGCTGGCGGTGGATAAC
>CANGUJ010000140.1 GCA_947456845.1 Burkholderiales bacterium
AAACCCGCTGTTCAAGCGCCTCAGGGGCCTGGGGTCCTCGGCACAGGCGCGCAAGAAGGAAGGGCTGTCGGTGATCGATGGCGCGCATCTCCTGGAGGCCTGCCTGGCGAGCGGGCACCGGCCTGAATTGGTCGCCGTCAGCGAATCCGGACTGCGCCGCCCGGAAATAGCCCGCTTGGCTGCCGCATGCGCGGCGGAGGTCACGCAGTTTCCCGACGCCCTGTTCGAAGCGCTGTCCACGGTGGGGCACGGGGCCGGCATCGTGGCCGCCCTGCGCACGCCGCGCGAGCGCATGCCGGAGACGGTGGTCGGCGACTGCCTGCTGCTGGAGCACCTGCAGGATCCGGGCAACATGGGCAGCCTGTTGCGCAGCGCCGCGGCGGCCGGTGTACGGCAGGTGTTCTGCTCGCCGCGCACGGTGTATGCCTGGTCGCCCAAGGTCCTGCGCGCCGGACAGGGCGCGCATTTCGCCCTCGAGATCATCGAGGGTGTGGACCTGGCGCAGGTGGTGGCGCGGCTCAAGGTCCCCCTGCTGGCCACCACTTCGCATGCCGGCCACAGCATCTACGATGTCGACCTGCGCGCGCCGGTCGGCTGGCTGATCGGCAACGAGGGCGCGGGCGTGTCCGACGAATTGGCGGCGCATGCGACGGTGCGCCTGTCGATTCCCATGCCCGGCGTGGCCGAGTCGCTCAACGTCGCTGCCGCCGGCGCGATCTGCATGTTCGAGGCCGTACGCCAGCGTGCGGCGCAATCCAAGGGACGACACTGATGGCGGGCTGTCGCATTCTCTTGGTGTGGGTGATGGCGCTGGCCGGGCTGTGGGGCTGCGGCGCTATGCCGGGCAAGGACGCCGAGCCCGCGCCGCCCCCCGACTTGCTCGTCTGGACCATGCGCCAATACGCGGTGCGCGGCGAGTTCGCCGAGACCCAGCCGCTCATCAAGGCCCGCAACTGGGCCGGGTTGGCGACGCTCGCGCGCAAGAAACTTGAACGCCAGCCCAACCGCGGCGAGTGGTGGCAGGCGGCGGGCTATGGCTATCTGCAGGCAGGCGATCTGGCGCAGGCGCGCGAATGCCTGGCCCGCGCGGCGCGCCTCCTGCCCGAGGAGGTCGGCATCATGAACCTCTATGCAGCCACCCTCATGCGGCAGGGCGATACCCGGGCGGCGGCGCAGGCGCTGGACCGGGCCTTGCAGATCGATCCCACCTCCGGCGTGGCCTGGGTGCTGTCGGGTGATCTGCATGCCGCTGCGGGCCGGGCGCGCGAAGCGCAGGTGGCCTACGAGCGCGCGATCGAGATCGACGGCCGCGATGTGTTCGCCTGGCTGGCCCTAGGCAACCTGGCCAAGAAAACCGGCGACCGCGCTGCGCTCGAGCGCGCCGTCGCCGCGCTGGTGTCGATCTACCCGCCCTTCGCAAGGGACCTGGGCGCCCCCAAGTGACGCAACGACGCTGCGCCGGAACCGGAGGCGAGAAACCATGATCATCGGCAAGATAGTCGGCATTGCGGCCGCGGCGCTTCTGCTGGCCGGCGCCGGATGGGCGCAGGGCCCGTATCCCGCGCGGCAGGTGGAGTTGATCCTGCCGTATGCCGCGGGCGGCGGCGTGGATGCGATGGGCCGCGCCTTCGCCCGCGAAGCCTCGAAGATCGCCGGTGCGCCCTTCGTGCTGGTCAACCGGGACGGCGCCGCCGGCATGCTGGGTTTCGCCGCGCTCGCCAACGCGGCGCCCGACGGATACACGCTGGTGTTCTCCCCGGCCTCGCCGCTGGTGATCACGCCCTACGTGGTGCGCAGCATGCCCTTCAAGGTCGAGCGCATCGAGCCGGTGTGCCAGGTGTTCGAGAACGTGTTCTCCATCGCCGTGCGCCAGGAGTCGCCGATCAAGTCGATGGAGGACCTGGTGGCACGCGCGCGCGCCAATCCGGGCAAGCTCTCCTACGGCCACGCGGGCGCCGGTACCGCGCCGCATCTGTCGGTGGGCTCGATCGAGAAGACCCTCGGCATCAAGTTCAACCAGATCCCCTATCGCGGCGACGGTCCGATGCTGCCGCAGTTGCTGGGCGGTGAACTCGATTTCGGCGTACCGGCGATTTCCTCGATCGTCGGCAAGAATCTGCGCGTGCTGGCCGTCATGTCCGAAAAGCGCCATCCGGGCGTGCCCGACGCTCCGATCCTTGCGCAACTGGGCTACCCGCCGGTGGAACCGGGCTTGAACGGCGTGTATGCCGCGGCGGGCACGCCCAGGGCCGTGATCGATCAGGTGCAGGCCATCTGCCAGAAGGTGGTCGAGTCGGAAGATTTCCGCAAGACCGCGCAAACCCTGCAGCAGGCACCGGCCTACCTGCCCGGCGCACAGTTCAAGGCGCGCCTGGAGCGCGTGTCGCGCAATCATGCCGAACTGATTCCGGCGATGAACCTGGAGAAAAACTGATGGACCTGTCGTCATTGCGTTTTGTCGATATCTCGATGCCGCTGGAGAACGGCGTCAAGAGCGATCCCGACATCTCGCGCCCGAAGATCGACTACATGAAGCACGACGAGTCGATCGCGCGCATCCAGACCTTCTTTCCGGATCTCAAGGCCGAGGAACTGCCGGACGCCGCCGGCTGGGCCGTCGAGAAGGTGCAGATCAGCACGCACAACGGCACGCATCTTGACGCCCCGTACCATTTCCATCCCACGATGAACCATGCCAGCGGCAAGCCGGCGCCGGCATGGACCATCGACCAGGTGCCGCTGGAGTGGTGCTTCCGGCCCGCGGTGAAGCTCGACTTCCGCCATTTCGGCAACGGCTACGTGGCGAGCGCCGCGGACGTCGAGGCCGAACTGGCGCGGGTGGGGCACACCCTGAAGCCGCTCGACATCGTCGTGGTCAACACCGCGGCCGGGGCCATGTACGGACGCGACGAGTATGTCGATACCGGCTGCGGCATGGGCCGCGAGGCGACCCTGTACCTGCTCGAGCGCGGCGTTCGCCTGACCGGCACCGATGCGTGGAGCTGGGACGCGCCGTTCGTATACACCCGCGACAAGGTCGCGCAGACCGGCGACAAGTCGCTCATCTGGGAAGGCCACAAGGCCGGCCGGGACATCGGCTATTGCCACCTGGAAAAGCTGTCCAACCTCGAAGCCCTGCCTGCGACCGGGTTCATGATCAGTTGCTTCCCGGTCAAGGTGAAGTCTGCGTCGGCAGGCTGGACGCGCGCAGTGGCCATTTTCGGCCTGTAGCGGCCCGGGCCGGCTAGAAGACGCGCCGCTCCAGCTTGATCTCCTGCATCACCGTAGTGGCGATTTCCTCGATCGACTTGGTGGTCGAGGAAAGCCAGCGGATGCCCTCGCGGCGCATCAGCGATTCCGCCGCGTGCACCTCGTAGCGGCAGTTTTCCAGTGCCGAGTACTTGCTGTTGGGGCGCCGCTCATTGCGGATTTCCGCCAGGCGTTCCGGCTGGATGGTCAGGCCGAACAGCTTGTCCTTGTAAGGAGCGAGCGTGGCGGGCAGGGTGTCGCGCTCGAAGTCTTCGGGGATCAGGGGATAGTTCGCGCAGCGCAGCCCGAAGGTGAGCGCCAGATACAGCGAGGTCGGGGTCTTGCCGCTGCGCGAGACGCCGATCAGGATCACGTCCGCCTCTGCCAGGTTCTTGTCGGTCTGGCCGTCATCGTGCGACAGGCTGAAGTTGATGGCCTCGATGCGGTTGGCATATTCCTGCTGATTCTGCGTGGCGCTGTGCGAGCGGCCGATGGTATGCGTGGACTTGAGGCCTAGCTCCTTTTCCAGCGGGTTGATGAAGGTCTGGAACAGGTCGAGCACCAGCGCGTCGGCGGCGTGAATGACCTGGCTTGTTTCGGTGCTGACCAGGGTATTGAAGACGATTGGCCTGAGGCCGTCGTCGGCATGCGCCGCATTGATGCGCAGCACGCACTGGCGGGCTTTTTCCACCGAATCGACGAAGGGCATGCGGGTCGCCTTTGTCGGCAGGCCCTCGAACTGCGTGAGCAGGGACTGGCCGAGCGTCTCCGCCGTGATGCCGGTACCGTCGGAGATGAAGAACACACTGCGCTTGGGGGCGTGGGAGTTGGGCATGGAGAAGCAAGCATCGATTCGCTCGAATTCACAGGTTAAACCATCTTGTTGCTGCCCTGCAACAAGAAGACCGAGCGAGTACAATCCTCGCCAGGCACGGATTCAGGATTTCTAAGGGGTTTCTTATGGCGCAAGCCGGCACCGCGGAGTACGTCATCGCTTTCGAACACCTGCGCAACAGCGATGTCGGCAGGGTGGGCGGCAAGAACGCCTCGCTGGGCGAGATGATCAGCCAGTTGTCAGGCACAGGCGTGCGCGTGCCGGGCGGTTTCGCCACCACCGCGCAGGCCTACCGGGACTTCCTCGAGCATGACGGCCTGGCGGCGCGCATCGAGGCGCGCCTCAAAGCCCTGGATGTGGCCGACGTGCGCGCCCTGGCCGACGCCGGCCGCGAGATACGCCGGTGGATCGTCGACACCCCGTTCCCGCCGGCCCTCGATGCGGCCATCCACAAGGCCTTCGCCGAGATGGAGGCGCAGTCGGGCGGCGCCGGCATTTCGGTGGCGGTGCGCTCCTCCGCGACCGCCGAAGACCTGCCCGACGCCCCGTTCGCCGGCCAGCAGGAAACCTTTCTCAATATCGTCGGCATCGAGAACGTGCTGCATGCGATGAAGGAGGTGTTCGCCTCCCTCTACAACGACCGCGCCATTTCCTACCGCGTGCACAAGGGCTTCACCCATGCCGAGGTGGCGCTCTCGGCCGGCGTGCAGCGCATGGTGCGCTCCGACACCGGCGCCGCCGGCGTGATGTTCACCCTCGACACCGAATCCGGTTTCCGCGACGTGGTGTTCATCACATCCGCCTACGGCCTCGGCGAATCGGTGGTGCAGGGCGCCGTCAATCCGGACGAGTTCTATGTGCACAAGCCGATGCTGGCAGCCGGCAAGCCGGCGCTGATCCGCCGCGCCATCGGCTCCAAGCTTTCCAAGATGATCTTCGGTCCCAAGGCCGAAGCCGGCAAGTCCACCGTCACCGTCGAGGTGAGCCACGCCGAGCGCGACCGCTTCTCGATCACTGACGCCGACGTGCTGGAACTGGCGAGGTATGCCATGATCATCGAGAAGCACTACGGCCGCCCGATGGATATCGAATGGGGCAAGGACGGCGACGACGGCAAGCTCTACATCCTGCAGGCGCGGCCCGAGACGGTCAAGTCGCAGGAGAAGAACGATACCCAGCAGCGCTTCGCTTTGAAGGGCAAGGGCACGGTGCTGGTCACCGGGCGCGCCATCGGCCAGAAGATCGGTAGCGGCCGCGTGCGCATCGTCGGCGACGCCACCGAAATGGATCTGGTGGAAGACGGCGACATCCTCGTCACCGACATGACCGACCCCAACTGGGAGCCGGTCATGCAGCGCGCCTCGGCCATCGTCACAAATCGCGGCGGGCGCACCTGCCATGCCGCCATCATCGCACGTGAACTCGGCATCCCCGCGGTGGTCGGTTGCGGCAATGCCACCGACATCCTCAAGGACGGCATGGAGGTCACCGTCTCCTGCGCCGAGGGCGATACCGGCAACATCTACGACGGCCGCATCGAGACCGAGATCTCCGAAGTGCGGCGCGGCGAGATGCCGAAAATCCCGGTGAAGATCGGCATGATCATCGGCAACCCGCAGCTGGCCTTCGACTTCTGCCAGCTGCCCAACGACGGGGTGGCGCTGGCGCGGCTGGAATTCATCATCAACAGCTATATCGCGGTGCATCCGCGCGCCATCCTCGACTACCCCAAGGTGCCGGACGACCTGCGGCGCGCCATCGATTCGCTCTCGCGCGGCTATGCCAGCCCGCGCGATTTTTTCGTCGAGAAGTTGGCCGAGGGCGTCTCCACCATCGCCGCCGCCTTCTGGCCCAAGCCGGTGATCGTGCGCCTTTCCGACTTCAAGTCCAACGAGTACAAGAAGCTGATCGGCGGCGGCCTCTACGAGCCTGACGAGGAGAACCCGATGCTGGGCTTCCGCGGCGCGACCCGCTACATCGCGCCGGACTTCGCCGAGTGCTTCCGTATGGAGTGCGAAGCCATGCACAAGGTGCGCGACGTCATGGGGCTCACCAACGTCGAGATCATGATTCCCTTCGTGCGCACCTTGACCGAATGCCGGAAGGTGATCGACATCCTCGCCTCGCACGGCCTGAAGCGGGGGCAGGGCGCGGCGCCCGACGGCAGCGGTGGCCTGCGCTTCATCATGATGTGCGAACTGCCCACCAACGTGATCCTGGCCGAGCAGTACCTGGAGTACTTCGACGGCTTCTCGATCGGCTCCAACGACCTGACCCAGCTCACGCTCGGCCTGGACCGCGACTCGGGCCTGGTCGCGGGCGCCTTCGACGAGCGCGACCCCGCGGTCAAGGCCATGCTGCACATGGCGATCACCGCCTGCCGCAAGGCCGGCAAGTATGTCGGCATCTGCGGCCAGGGCCCGTCCGACTACCCCGACCTGGCGCAGTGGCTCAAGGAGGAAGGCATCAGCGCGCTCGGCCTGAACCCGGACACCGTGGTCGACACCTGGAACAAGCTGGCGAAGGTGGTCTAGGCTAGGTTCGTCGGCCCGGTGGCGAGAGGGGCCCGCGCGTGCGGGCCTGGAAGCGCCGCTCCTCCTCAAGGCGCAGCAGGCGCCGCTGCACCTTGCCGGTGGTGGTCATCGGCAGTTGCTCGATGAACTCGATCTCCCTCGGGTACTCGTACGGCGCGAGCTTGCCCCGGACATGCGCCTGGATGTCGGCGACGAGGGCGGCCGAGGGCGTGACGCCCGCGATCGGCACCACGTAGGCCTTGACCACCGCGCCGCGCGCCTCGTCCGGCTTGGGCACGACCGCGCAATTGGCCACCGCCGGGTGCTTCAACAGGCAGTTCTCCACCTCGGAGGGACCGATGCGGTATCCGGCCGCCTTGAACATGTCGTCGGCGCGCCCCTGGTACCAGAGGTAGCCGTCCGCATCCATGACGGCCTCGTCGCCGGTGCGGCACCAGTCGCCGCTGAACTTGGCGGCGGTGGCGTCGTCGCGCCGCCAGTAGCCCAGGAAGAACACCGGGTCGGGATGGCCGTGGATGTCGTAGCGGTTCACCGCCACCTCGCCGCTCTGGCCGCGCGGCACCTCGACGCCGGCGGCGTCGATCACCGCGACGCGGTGCCCCGGATAGGGGCGGCCGATGGAGCCCGGCTTGGCCGGCCATTGCAGGTGGCTGTTGCCAACCAGGTAGTTCACCTCGGTCTGGCCGAACATCTCGTTGATGGTCACCTTGAGCCGCGTGCGCGCCCAGTTGAACACCGTCTCGCCTGCCGATTCGCCGGCGCTCATGATGGCGCGCAGCTTCAGCCGGTAGCGCCGGCGCGGCTGCGCGACCGCCTTCATCATCATCTTGAGCGCGGTGGGGAAGAGGAAGGCATTGGTCACGCCATGGCGCTCCATCAGCGCGTAGGCGCGCCCGGCGTCGAAACGACCGTCGGCCCCGCGGGCGGGGCTCGCCACGATGGGATGGCCGAAATAGAGGGTGGGCAGGAGCGCGTCCATCAGGCCGCCGGTCCAGGCCCAGTCGGCCGGCGACCAGAACACGTCGCCCTTCTGCGGAAACCAGTTCTGCGAGGCCACGAAGCCGGGCAGGTTGCCGATCAGGACGCGGTGCGGCTTGAGCGCGCCCTTGGGCGGCCCGGTGGTGCCGCTGGTGTAGATGAGCAGCGCCGGGTCTTCGGCGCGGGTGACCACCGGCGTGAATTGCGCGGAGGCGGCCGCCAGGAGGGCGCGGTAGTCGAGCACATCCGCGGCGCCGGCGCCCGGCACGAGCGGTTCGGTGGCGATCACGCTCGCGAGCGCGGCGCATCCGGACCGAATCGGCGCGAGGTTGGCGTAGGCGGCGGCGTCGACCAGCGCGGCCACGGCGGCGCTGTCGTTGAGCCTGTACTCCAGCGCATCCGGGCCGAACAGTACCGACATCGGCATGGCGATTGCGCCCAACTGGTAACAGGCCACATGCGCGACGACGGTTTCCGGCCCCTGCGGCAGCATGATGGCCACCCGGTCGCCGCGCGCCACGCCGCGCGAGGCGAGCGCATTGGAAAGCCGGTTGGCATCGGCCTGCAGCCGCGCGTAGGTGAACTTCTCCACCCGCCCGTCGTCGCGGGCGTGGATCAGGGCGACGCGCGTCATGCTCCCGGCCCATTTTCCGCAGCATTCCCAGCCGATGTTGAAGGTTTCCGGCACATGCCAGCGGAAGTTGCTATAAAGTTCCGTGTACCTGTCCTTCGATGGCATCTTCGTCTCCATGCCCGAGCCGCTCAAGGCCCTTGTCCGTTGCCGCCGCATGATACGCCGCCTGGCGGGCGCCGCCGCGCTGCTGGCCGCAACCGGTTGCGCGGTGGTGGAATCGGGCGGCCGTGTCACCTACACCGCCGTACCGCTGCTGGGTGAGGCCTATGACCGCGACGTGTACAACCGCGAGGGCACGAGCTTCTACAACCCGCGCTGGAGCTTCGATCCGGACAGCCATCCGGCGGTGCGCCCGCCGTCCGGCGGCCCGGCGGCCGCGACGGCCGGCGCCTATCCGCCGGTATCCACCCG
>CANGUJ010000141.1 GCA_947456845.1 Burkholderiales bacterium
AACCATCATGGATGCGCAGCCGAAAATCTACCTGGTCCACGCTCTCGAGGTTTCGATGGCACCGGTGGAGGCGGCCTTTCGAGAGCAGTGGCCAGAGGCCCGCATCGCCCACCTGCTGGAAAACTCGCTGTTCGCGGATTTCGGCCGCGATGGAACCCTGACCGACCGGATGATCGAGCGTTTCCGGATGATCGGCCGCTATTGCGCCTTTGCCGGCGCCGACGCCATCCTCTTCACCTGTTCCGCTTTCGGACCGGCGATCGAGGCGGTCAAGCGCGACCATCCCTTTCCGGTGCTCAAGCCCAACGAGGCGCTGTACGACGACATGCTAGGTGTACGTGGGCGCATCGCCCTGCTCGCCACGTTTCCGCCTTCATTGCCTTCGATGATGGCCGAGATCGAGGCGCATGCACGCGCCCGGGGCGTGACGCTGCAGGTGGAACCGCGGCTGGTGGAAGGGGCGCTGGATGCCCTGCTCGCCCGGCGCCCGGAGGAGCATCATCGCCTGATCGCGGAGGCGGCCAGCCGCCTGCACGACCATGCCGCGGTGGCTTTCGCGCAATTCTCGATGGCCCCAGCGCGGGCGCACACCCCGACCCGGCTGCCGATCATGACCACACCCGACAGCGCCATCGCCAAGCTCAAGCGGTTGATGGCCTGATGTCGGCCAGCCCCCAGCCGGGCACCGGCTGGCGCGGGCCGGGCCGCCGTCAACCGCAGCTACAGCAACAATCCCCCCTGCGGCTGCAGTCCCAGCGCGCTCTGGCCATAGGCTGCCGCATGCACGTCCCAGGTGAGCGCGATGTGGGCGGATGCCGCGTGGATGTCGCGGAACTGGCGCTGCAGCGGCAGGGTCGTCGAGAGGCCCCCCGCCCCGGCGGCCGGCATGAGCGAATCCACCGCGTTGACGATCAGCTTCATCGCGAAGGCCACATTGCGCTTCCAGCGCAGCTTGGTTTCCATGCTGGGGAACTCGCCCGCCATGACGCCGTTCTCGAACTCCTGCCAGTCGCGCCGCATCACCACCTCGGCGAATTCGACGCTGGCCGCGGCCTCGGCCACGCGGGCCTGCACCGGCGAGAGTTCGGCGATGCGCGAGCCGGTGTAGGTGCCGGCGCGCTTGCGCATGTTCTCGATGAACTGGTCCACCGCCGCCTTGGCCGTGCCCAGGGGTATGGAGGACAACACATAGGCGAACGCCGCGAACGTGGGCATCTGGAACAGGCGGTTGTCGTAGACCTTGGCGCCCGGTACGTTCTGGCCGGCCGCGAAGATTTCGGCCGAGACCGTCCGGTGCACGGGCACGAAGGCGTCGGTGACTTCGACGTCATGGCTGCCGGTGCCGGCCAGTCCGTAGGAATTCCAGTTGTCCAGGCTCCTGAAATCGGGCCGCGGCACGAGGAAAAAGCGCCGTTCCGGACCGCTGCCGGGCTGTTCGGTCATGGCGCCGACGAACATCCAGTCGCTCGCGTCCACGCCGGAGCCGAACGGCCAGCGCCCGGTGAGGCGATAGCCGCCATCCACCTTGACCGCCTTGCCGCACGGGAAGGCCAGGCCGGTCGCGGCCAGCGCCTCCGGGTTGGAACCCCACACGTCTTCCTGCGCCGCCAGTTCCATCTGGCCGATGTTCCAGGCGTGCGAGGCCAGGTTGGAGAACACCCAGGCCGTAGAGGAGCAGCCGCGCGCCAGTTCGAGCACCACCTCCATGGTCGCGTCCAGGCCCAGCTCCGACCCGCCGAAGCGCAGGGGCTGCATCATGCGCAGCAGGCCGGCCGCCTGCAGGTCGGCGATGGTTTCCTGCGGCACGCGGCGCGCGCGCTCGGCCTCGGGGGCGCGTTGCATCAGCTTGGGCACCAGCGCTGCGGCCGCCGCCTTGGCCTGCGCGGCGGTGAGCGGCCGGGGTAAGGCGGGAGCAGCGGGCTTGCGGAGCGGTATCGCGTTCATGTCGATCTCCGGTTTGGCGCAAAACGTCGGTTTTGCGTTAATTGTTCAAACGATCAATAGGCTCCCTCGAGTGTATCACCGCGCATCGAGCGCGTAGCAAATCCGCCCGAAACCGGCCAGAATGCCGCCTTCCCCGACGACACCCTCCAGAGACTCCCGCCATGGCCCCCACCGCCCTCGCCCGCGCCTTCGCGCCCACCGGCACGCTGCGCGCCACCATCAACATCGGCAATGCCGTCCTGGCAGGAATGGCACCGGGCGCCGCGCAACCGCACGGGGTTTCGGTCGACATCGCCACCGAACTGGCGCGGCGCCTCGGCGTGCCCGTGTCGTTCGTGGTGTGCGCCACGGCGGCCAAGGCGGTGGAAGCCGTGCAGCAAGGCATCTGCGACATCACCTTCCTGGCGGTCGATCCGGCCCGCGCGGTCGATATCGACTATGCGGCCCCCTACGTAGTGATCGAGGGCGCCTACATGGTCAAGAACGACAGCCCGCTCACCGACAACACCCAGGCCGACAAGCCCGGCCACCGCATCGCGGTGGGCAAGGGCAGCGCCTACGACCTGTTCCTGACCCGCAACATCAAGAACGCCACCATCGAGCGCTTCGGCTCGTCCCAGGAAGTGGTCGACGGCTTTCTCGCGCGGGGTCTGGAGATCGCCGCCGGCGTGAAGCAGCAACTCGAACTCGACGCCAGGCGGGTGCCCGGCCTGCGCCTCTTGCCCGGGCGTTTCATGGAGATCCGCCAGGCCTTCGGCACCCCGAAGGGCCGCGGCGCGGAGGCCGGGGCCTACCTGCTGGCCTTCATCGAGGAATTGAAGGCCGGCGGCTTCGTGGCCGATGCCTTGCAGCGCCACGGCATCGAAGGCGCGGCGGTCGCGCCGGCCGGCCGCTGACGCCTATTCGGCCTTGAGACCCGAGGCGCGCACCACCTCGCGCCATTTCGTCACCTCCTCCTTGAGCAAGGCGCCGAATTCCTCCGGCGTGCTGCCGACCGGCTCGGCCCCTTGGTCCAGCAGCTTCTGGCGAATGTCCGGCGAGCGCGCCGCGCGACCGATGGCGCCGGCCAGGATGGCAACCACCTCCCTGGGCGTGCCCGCGGGCGCCAGCACGCCGTACCAGACAGCCACCTCCACGCCGTTGACCCCGGCCTCCCGCAAGGTCGGCACGTCCGGCATGAGGGCGGTGCGCCTGGCGCCGGCCGCCGCCAGGGCGCGCAGGCGGCCCGATTTCACATGCGGCAGGATCGCCGGCACGTTGATGAACACCAGGTCGACCTCGCCGGCGATCAGGGCGGTGGTGGCGGGCGCGCTGGTCAGCATGATGTTCTGGCTCTCCGAGAAGGCCGCGACCGGGGCGAAGTCCCTGAGCGTGTCGAACGGCACGTTCCTGTAGAGCGACATGTTGATCGCCACCGCCGCGGTGTTGATGAGCAGGGTGTAACCGTCGGGCACCGCCCTGGCGACGAACTCGTTGGCGATGTTGGTGCCGGCACCGGGCTTGTTTTCCACCAGCACGCTCTGGCCGAGGATCTCGGTGAGCTTGCCGGCCAGCATGCGCGCATTGATGTCCACGCCGCCACCGGGCGTGAAGCCGACCACCAGCTTGACCGGGCGCACCGGGAAGGCTTGCCCGCAAGCGGAGGTGGCCCCCAGGGCCATCGCCAGCAGGACGCCGGCCGGGGCCGGCAAAAGTCTTGGCATCCTGGTCTCCGCCGCTTGTTGTCCGTCCGCGCGGATTATCCGCCAGCCGGCACCGCCGCCGCAGGCCAAGTAAACTCCGCCCATGCCCGCGCCGCGCTTCGTCCACCTCCGCCTGCACTCGGAATACTCGGTCACCGACGGCCTGGCGCGCATCGACGACATCATCGGGCGCGCCCGCGCCGACGGCATGGGCGCCCTGGGGCTGACCGACCTGGCCAACCTGTTCGGCATGGTCAAGTTCTACAAGGCCGCGCGCGGCAGGGGCGTCAAGCCGATCGTGGGCATCGATGCGTGGATCAGCAACCCGGCCGAGCGCGACAAGCCCACCCGCGCGCTGCTGCTTGCCACCTCCCGCGAAGGATATTTGCGGCTGTGCACCCTGCTCTCGCGGGCCTGGCTGACCAACCAGAACCTCGGCCGCGCCGAGATCGAGCGCCACTGGTTTCGCGACAGCGAAGGCGGGACTGCCGGTCTGATCGCGCTTTCCGGCTTGCTGGCGGGCCCGTGGGCGGGCGACATCGCCCAGGCGCTGGCCGCCGGCAACAGCGACGCCGCCGAAGCGCTGGCCAATGAGTGGGCCGCGCTGTTCCCCAACCGCTTCTATCTCGAAATCCAGCGCGCCGGTCCGTCAGCCCTGCGCGCCCATGGCGAAACGCTATTGCGGCGCATCGTCGCCCTGGGCAGGCGCCTGCGCTTGCCGGTGGTGGCCACCCATCCGATCCAGTTCGCCGGCGCCGACGAATTCCGCGCCCACGAAGCACGCACCTGCATCGCCGAAGGCTACATGCTGGGCGACCAGCGCCGGCCGCGCAACTACGGCGAGGACCAGCATTTCCTCACCCAGGACGAAATGGCGGCACGCTTCGCCGACATCCCGCAGGCGCTTGCCAATGCGGTGGAGATCGCGCAGCGCTGCAACCTCGAACTGGTGCTGGGCAAACCGAAGCTGCCCCTGTTTCCCACCCCGGACGGCAGCGGGCTCGACGACTACATGGCGAGGCTGTCGCATGAGCGCCTCGGCTTGCGCCTTGCCACCCTCTACCCCGATCCGGGCGCCCGCGCCGAGGCCGCGCCGCGCTACGTGAAGCGGCTCGATTTCGAGATCGCCACCATCGTCAAGATGGGGTTTGCCGGCTACTTCCTGATCGTGGCCGACTTCATCAACTGGGCCAAGAACAACGGCGTGCCGGTCGGCCCGGGCCGCGGTTCCGGCGCCGGTTCGCTGGTGGCCTATTCGCTGGGCATCACCGACCTCGACCCGCTGGCCTACAACCTGCTGTTCGAGCGCTTCCTGAACCCCGAACGCGTCTCGATGCCGGACTTCGACATCGATTTCTGCGAAGCCGGCCGCGACCGCGTGATCGACTACGTCAAGCAGAAATACGGCGTGGAGTCGGTCTCGCAGATCGCCACCTTCGGCACCATGGCGGCCAAGGCCGCGGTGCGCGACATCGGCCGCGTGCTGGATCTGGGCTACGGCTTCTGCGACGGCATCGCCAAGCTGATCCCGTTCCAGCCCGGCAAGACCATCACCATCAGGATGGCGCGCGAGATGGAACCGGCGCTCGCCGACCGCGAGGCGCGCGAGGAGGAGGTGCGCGAACTGCTCGCGCTGGCCGAGCAGGTGGAGGGCATTTCGCGTTCCGTGGGCAAGCATGCCGGCGGCGTGCTCATCGCGCCGGGCAAGCTCACCGATTTCTGCCCGCTCTACACCCAGGGCGGCGCCGAGGGCGTGGTCAGCCAGTACGACAAGGACGACGTCGAGGCCGTCGGCCTGGTGAAGTTCGACTTCCTCGGCCTCACCACGCTCACCATCCTCGACTGGGCCGAACGCCATATCCGCGAACTGCATCCGGACCTGGCCGATTTCAGTTGCGCGAGGCTGCCGCTGGACGACCCGAAGGCCTACGAAGTCTTCAAGAAAGCCAACACGGTCGCGATCTTCCAGTTTGAAAGCCGCGGCATGCGCGACATGCTGATCGGCGCCAAGCCGGACCGCTTCGAGGACATCATCGCCCTGGTTTCCCTGTACCGGCCCGGCCCGATGGAGTTGATCCCCAGCTTCATCGAGCGCAAGCACGGGCGCGAGAAGGTCACCTACCCCGACCCGCGCGTCGAGCCCATCCTCTCCGAGACCTACGGCATCATGGTCTACCAGGAGCAGGTGATGCAGATGGCGCAGATCATCGGCGGCTACTCGCTGGGCGGCGCCGACCTGCTGCGCCGCGCGATGGGCAAGAAGAAGGCCGAGGAGATGGCGGAGCATCGCCAGATCTTCCGCGACGGCGCCGCGAAGAACGGGCTTTCCGCCGCAACGGCCGACGAGATTTTCGACCTGATGGAGAAGTTCGCGGGCTACGGCTTCAACAAGTCGCATGCCGCGGCCTACGCGCTGCTCGCGTATCACACCGCCTACCTCAAGGCGCACCACCCGGCCGCCTTTTTCGCCGCCAACATGTCGGCCTCGATGGACGACACCGACAAGGTGCAGGTCCTCGCCGCCGATGCCAAGGCGAACGGCGTGAAGATCCTGGCGCCGGACATCAATCTTTCCGACTACCGCTTCCGCCCCGTCGAGCCGATGGCCCTGCGCTACGGCCTGGGAGGCATCAAGGGCAGCGGCGAATCGGCGATCGAATCCATCATCGCCGCGCGCCGCGAGGCCCCGTTCACCAGCCTGTTCGACTTCGCCAAACGGGTCGACAAGCGCCTGGTGAACCGCCGCACCATCGAATCCCTGGTGCGCGCCGGCGCCTTCGACACCCTGGAGCCGGACCGCGCCGCGCTGCTGGCGTCCGTCGGCATCGCCATGGAGGCGGCCGAGCAGGCCGAGCAGAGCGCCGCGCAGGTAAGCCTGTTCGGCGGTTCCGACGAGGCGGCCAACCGCGAGCCCGACCTCCTGCGCACCCTCAAGTGGACCGAGCGCGACCGGCTGTTGAACGAGAAGATGGCCCTGGGCTATTTCCTTTCCGGCCATCTGTTCGACGCCTATGCGCCCGAGGTGCGCAGGCTGGTCAGGACGCCGCTGGCCGCCATCGCGCCGCGCGAGGACGCCCAGCTGCTGGCCGGGGTGGTCACGCAGTTGCGCACGGCGATGACCCGGCGCGGCAAGATGATCATCCTGGAACTCGACGACGCCACCGCGCGCATCGAGGTCATGCTGTTCCAGGAACTGATGGACCAGCACCGCGAGATCCTCAAGCCCGACGAACTGCTGGTCGTCGCCGGCCGGGTGCGCGAAGACCGCTTCTCCGGCGGCGTGCGCATCGGCGCCGAGCGCATCATGAGCCTGGCCGACCTGCGGCGCAGCTACGGGCGCGGCCTCAGGCTTTCGATGAACGGCCAGGCCGATACCAAGAAGCTGATGGACCTGCTGGGCCCGTACCGCAACGGCCCCTGCCCGGTCACCATCGAATACGACAACGGCCGGGCGCGCTGCACCCTGCAGATGCCGGACGCCTGGCGGGTCACGCCGCGCGACGAGCTGCTCGCCGGCCTGCGCGACTGGCTGTCCCCGGCCGGCGCGGAAATCCTCTATTGAACGCCCCGGCCGACGCGCCCGATCTCGCGCGCCTGCGCCGCGCGCTGGTCGTCAAGCTGCGCCATCACGGCGACCTGCTGTTGACCGCGCCGGTGTTTTCGGCCCTCAAGGCCCACGCGCCGCATCTCGAGATCGACGCCCTGGTCTATGCCGATACCGCCGACATGCTCTCGGGGCACCCGGCGATCTCGCGCCTGCACGTGGTGGACCGGGCCTGGAAGAAAGCCGGCCTGGCGTCGCGGGCCGCCGCGGAATGGACGCTGTGGCGCACCCTCCGGTCGCGCGCCTACGACCTGCTGGTGCACCTGACCGACCATCGGCGCGGCCTGTGGCTCGCCAGGACCCTGGCCGCACCGGTCACGGTGGCCCCGGCCAGGCGCGGCGACGCCCGCTGGGCGGGCGCGTTCTCCCACCTCTACAGCCTGCCGAGGCAGGGCAACACGCGGCACACCGTGGAGGTCAATCTGGACGCCCTGCGCCGCATCGGCGTGTTCCCGGCCGACGACGGGCGCAGGCTCACCCTGGTGCCGGGCGCCGCGGCCGAGGCCCGCGCCGCGCAGATACTGCGCGACCACGACCTCGTGCCGGGCGGCTTCACGGTGCTGCACCCGGCCTCGCGCTGGCTGTTCAAGACCTGGCCGGCGGAGCGCACCGCGCAGCTCGCCACGCGCCTGGCCGAAGACGGCGAGCGCATCGTCATGACCTGCGCGCCGGCCGAGGCCGAGCTTGCGCTGCTGCGCCGCATCCGCTCGCAGGCGCCGGCGCAGGTGGTCGACCTGGGCGGGCAGCTGGGCCTCAAGGACCTCGCCGCGCTCATCGCGCGCGCGCGCATGTTCGTCGGCGTCGACTCCGCGCCGATGCACATCGCCGCCGCGGTCGGCACGCCGGTGGTGGCGCTGTTCGGCCCGTCCGGCGAGGTCGAATGGGGGCCATGGGGCGTGGCGCACCGGTCGGTCACCTCCCTGAGCCACCCCTGCCGACCCTGCGGCAACGACGGCTGCGGCGGCAGCAAGGTGAGCGAATGCCTGACCACCCTGCCGGTGTCGCGCGTGCTTGACGAGATCCGCTCGCTCGCCGGCGGGCGATAGGCGGCGGGCGCGCGCCATGCGGCTTGCCATCGTCCGGCAGAAGTACAACCCGTACGGCGGCGCCGAGCGCTTCATCGAACGCGCGCTGGCCGCCCTGGCGGCCACCGAGCAGGTGGACCTCACGGTGATCGCGCGCCAGTGGCGGCCGCGCCCGGGCGTGCGCTTCGTGGCGTGCGATCCGCCCTATCGCACCTCGCTTGCCCGCGACCGCTCGTTCGCGCAAGCGGTCAATGCGCATCTGGCGGCCGCGGGCGGCGCTTTCGACATCGTGCAAAGCCATGAGCGCATTCCCGGCCTCATGCTGTACCGGGCCGGCGACGGCGTG
>CANGUJ010000142.1 GCA_947456845.1 Burkholderiales bacterium
CGTCCTGGAGGACCCCGGTATGGCGGCTGCCGCGCAGGCGTTCGCGGCGCGCCACGCCGCCGGGGCGGCCGGGGCTGCCGTCCGGCTGGCAGAAATCGCCGACCGGTTTCTGAATCTTGTCAATAGCCGCGAAGCGACATAAATTGCCGAGCATCGTCCACAACCCCACCTGGAGAATCCCATGAAACAATCCCGATCGACGCGCCATGGCGAAACCGAGAACCCGGCTGCGCCGCGCGCGCTCGTCATGGCGCTGGCGCAGGCCGGCCTGCTTGCCGCCGCTGTTTCCATGCCCGCGGCTGCCGCGCTCGTGAGCGTGCCTGCGCATGAGGCGTTGCGGCCGGCTTTCGAGCCGATGCTCTATATCGCCCAGATTCCACCCGACTACGGCACTTTGAACAGTGGCTCGGGCAAGGGCTCGATGCCACCGCCGTCCGGCAGCAAGGGTGGCGCTGCGCCCGCGCCTACCCGGCCGCAAGGCGGCAGCAGCCCTGCACCGAAGCCTGCACCCGCGCCGGACAGCAGAAACTCAAGTCGTTGATCGTCCTGCGCGGCGTGGATGTGGCCGTGCACGACCGGGCGCTCGATTCGAAGCTCGCCGCCCTCGCGGGCCGCTGATCGGCCACCGGAAGAATCGCCGCCTGGAACAGACGGCCGAGGTGCGTGTCGATCGCCCCGCAACAGCCCGGAGACAAAGATGACAAGCCTTGCCAAGCCGCCCTTCAACGCGCTCGCGTACGCCTGCGCGCACGTGGTCAGCGTCCGCAGGCCCGATGGCGAGATTGTTCTCGGGTCCGGCCATGCGTTGCCCGCCCATGCGCGCTGCATCGGCGCATGGCTGCATCATTGGGCAAGCGCCGCGCCGGGGCGCGCGTTCGTGGCCGAGCGGGACCGCGGTGGCTGGCGCATGGTCTCCTATGGCGAGGCTCTCGAGGCCGTGCGCCGCATCGGCGCGGCCCTGCTGGCGCGCCGGCTGTCGGCGCAGCGGCCGGTGGCCATCCTGTCCGACAACAGTGTCGATCACCTGCTCCTGTGCCTTGCCTGCCAGTACATCGGGGTGCCGGTGGCGCCGATTTCGCCGGCCTACTCGCTGATGTCGCGGGATCATGCCAAGCTCAAGGCGATCTTCGGCTTGCTCGATCCCGGCCTGGTCTATGTGGACGACGAAGCGCGCTTCGCGGCGCCGCTGGCCGCCCTGGCGCCCTGCGCTTTCGAACTCGTGGCCTCCCACCCGTCCGGCCGCGCGACGCGCTTTTCCGACTTGCTGGCCGCCGCGCCGGACGCGCCGCTTGCCGCGGCCGCTGCGGCGGTGGGTCCAGACACCATCGCCAAGTTCCTGTTCACATCCGGGTCGACCGGCGAGCCCAAGGCGGTCATCAATACCCAGCGCATGCTCACCTCCAACCAGGAAAGCTGGCGGACGCTCTGGCCTTTCCTTGGCGAAGAGCCGCCCGTTCTGGTCGACTGGATGCCTTGGAACCACACCTTTGGTGGCAATGCGGACTGCAATATCGTGCTTTCCGATGGCGGTACGCTGTACATCGACGCAGGCAAGCCGGCGCCGGGTCTGATCGAGAACACTGTCGCGAATCTGCGCGAGGTGGCGCCCACCATGTACCTGAACGTGCCGCGTGGTTTCGACATGCTGCTGCCCTACCTGGAGGGCGATGCGCGGCTGCGGCGCAACTTCTTTTCGCGCCTGAAGCTGATTTTCTATGCCGGCGCGGCGCTGCCGCCGTCCTTGTGGGCCCGCCTCGAGAAGCTGGGCATCGAGGAAACCGGGCGCCGGGTGCGCATGGTTTCGGCGTGGGGGTCGACCGAAACCGCGCCGATGGCGACCTGCGTGCACTTTGACATCGACCGCGCCGGCGTCATCGGCAATCCCGCGCCGGGGTCCACCCTGCGCCTGATACCGGCGGGGCAATCGGAGGGCCGGGCCAAGTACGAGATCCGCGTCAAGGGCCCGAACGTCACGCCCGGCTACTGGAAGCGCGATGACCTCACGCGCGCCGCGTTCGATGAGGAAGGCTTCTACCGGATCGGCGATGCCGTGCGCTTCGCCGACGAATCCGACCCTGCCCGCGGGATTGAATTCGCCGGCAGGGTCGCCGAGGAATTCAAGCTCATGTCGGGTACCTGGGTGCACACCGGCGCCCTGCGCGTCAAGGCGATCGCGGCGCTAGCGCCGGTTGCCCAGGACATCGTCATCACCGGGCATGACCGGGAAAGCGTCGGTTTTCTGGTCTTTCCCAACATTCCGGCCTGCCGGCAACTGGCCGCGGGCCTGGCGCAGGATGCGTCGCTGCCCGCGGTGTTCGGGCATCCCGGCGTGGTGGCCGCGGTGCGCGAGGGCATGCGCGCGCTCAAGGCGGAAGGCGGTGGTTCCTCTACCCATGCGACCCGCGCTGTCCTGATGGCGGATCCGCCGGGCATCGACGCCGGCGAAATCACCGACAAAGGCTACATCAACCAGCGCGCGGTGCTCGCGCGCCGCGCCGCCCTGGTCGAATCCCTGTACGCGGATCCGCCCGCGGCCGGCGTCATCGCGATCTGAGCGCGGCCATTCACGGGGCGAGTTTCCATGGGCTTCAAGTACCGGCACCGCATGCGCATCGAATGGGGCGATACCGATCCCGCGCGCATCGTCTACTACCCGCATTTCTTCCGCTGGTTCGATACGGCCTGCCACAGGATGTTCGAGGAACTCGGGCTTTCGCAAAGCGCCATGGCGGCCTCCGGCGGGACGGTCATGCCGATCGTCGAGGCGCACGGCGCATTCCGGCGCCCCGGTTACCCCGGCGACTGGATCGAGGTGCGTGCGGACATCGTCGAGGTGGGCCGCAAGGTGATCAAGATCGAGTACCGGGTCTGGCGCGACGAACTGCTGCTGGCCGAAGGCTACGAAAAGCGCGTACTGGCGTTGCACGACCCTGACGATCCGCAACGGATGCGCGCGCAGGAGATTCCCGACGCCCTGCGCGAGCGCATCATGGCCCCATGACGATGACGCTACACTGAAAGGCTCGCGCGAGCCCTCGCGGCACGCGCGTGCCCATTTCGACGCTCAGGAGTCCGCGTGAAGCTCTATACCTATTTTCGTTCCTCGGCCGCCTATCGGGTGCGTATCGCACTGAACCTCAAGGGTCTTGCCTACGAGCCGGCGTTCGTCCACCTGGCGCGCGGCCGGCACAACGAACCGGAGTACGCGTCGGTCAATCCCGCCAGGCTGGTGCCCGCCCTGATCGACGACGGCCACTTGCTGACGCAATCCATCGCGATCATGGAATACCTCGATGAGGTGCATCCGGCCAGCCCCTTGCTGCCTCGCGACCCGGTCGAGCGCGCGCGCGTGCGCGCGCTTTCACTGCTGATCGCGTGCGACATCCACCCGATCGACAACCTGCGGGTGCTCAAGTATCTGAGCGGCGTCCTCAAGGTGAGCGAGGAACAGAAGAACGCCTGGTACCGCCACTGGGTGGAGGACGGTCTCGCCAAGCTCGAAGCCATGCTGGGTGACGGCATGTCGGGGCGCTACTGTCATGGCGATGCGCCGACCATGGCCGATTGCTGCCTCGTGCCGCAGGTGGCCAACGGCAAGCGCTTCGACTGCGATTTCTCGCATGTGCCCAACGTGATGCGGATTTACGATCAATGCAGCACGCTCGCGGCGTTTCAGAATGCCGCACCGGCGAGCCAGCCCGACGCGGAATAGGGAGCTTTGCAAGTAAACTCGGGATGTCGAGGCTGCCGCCATTGCAGCCGAACCCGCAATCCCTGGAAGCTTTCGATGTCCTCTGGCAATACCAATGAAACCCATGACCCCAAGCTGAGAAGCTGGGTGGATGCCGCCAACGACGGCAAGAGCGATTTTCCGCTGCAGAACCTGCCGCTCGGCGTGTTCCGCCGGGCGGGGAAGAGCGACGACTTTCGTGGCGGGGTGGCCATCGGCGACCAGATTCTCGACCTCGCCGCGGCGGTGCGGGCGAACATTTTCTCGGGCGACGCGGCCGAAGCGGCGGCGATCGCCTCCGCGCCTACCCTGAACGAACTGATGGGGGCGGATCCCGGCCTTGCCTCGTCCTTGCGCCTGGCCTTGTCACGCGTTCTGCGGGAAGGCAGCGCCCAGGAAGGCCGCGCGCGGGCCTGCCTGGTGCCGATGAAGGATGCCGAGATGGGCATTCCCGCCACCATCGGCGATTTCACCGACTTCTTCTCGTCGGTGTTCCATGCCACAAATACCGGCGGCATGTTCCGGCCCGACAATCCGCTGCTGCCGAACTACAAGCATGTGCCGATCGCGTACCACGGCCGCGCGTCGAGCATTCGCGTCGGCACGTCGACCGCGCCGCAGGCGTTTCCGCGACCGGTCGGGCAGACCAAGCCGGCCGACGCGCCCGGGCCCTTGTTCGGCCCGTCGAAACGCCTGGACTACGAACTCGAGGTCGGCTTGTGGATAGGGCGCGGTAACACGCTGGGTTCGCGCATCGGCATCGCGGAAGCGGAATCGCATGTGTTCGGCGTCAACCTGCTCAACGACTGGTCTGCGCGCGACATCCAGGGTTGGGAGTACCAGCCGCTCGGTCCGTTCCTGGCCAAGAATTTCGCCACCACCATTTCGCCCTGGATCGTCACACTCGAGGCGCTGGCGCCGTATCGCACGGCGGCGTTCGCCCGCCCGGAGGGGGATCCGCAGCCGATGGCGTATCTCGACTCCGAGCGCAACCGCGCCATGGGCGGGCTGGATCTGCAGCTCGAAGTGCTGCTTCTCACCCCCAAGATGCGCGCCGCCGGCGCCGCGCCGGTCCGGCTGTCCGCCTCCAATTTCAAGGATTCGTACTGGACCATCGCCCAGTTTGTCGCGCACCACACCGTGGGCGGCTGCAACCTGCAAGCCGGCGACCTCCTGGGAAGCGGTACGCAGTCCGGGCCGACCAGGGACCAGTACGGCTCGATGCTGGAACTTTCCTGGGGCGGCAAGAATCCCATCGAGTTGCCGAATGGCGAAACGCGCACCTTTCTGGAGGATGGCGATACCCTGATCCTGAAGGGTGCCTGCGAACGTGAAGGTTTCGTCCGCATCGGTTTCGGCGACGCCGCCGGCACCGTGCTGCCCGCCTTGCCCATCTAGAACGGAAGGGGTCAGGCTGTCTTGGTCACCGCGCGCGATGCCAGCACGCTGACCAGCGCCGCGCGGTACGCCGCGCCGGCATGCATGTCGGAAGCCATGTCGTCGGCAGGCAATTCCACCGCCGCCGCGGCCGCCGCACTGAATTCCCTGGTCAGGGCGGCTTCGATCGCGGTCGCCCGGAACACCCGCGACTTGGCGCCGGTGACCGCCACGCGCACACCACCCGCGGTCTGCGCCACGAACACCCCGACAATGGCGAAGCGCGACGCGGGATGCTTGAACTTGATGTAAGCGCATCGCGCGGGCCTCGGGAAGGCCACCGATACGATCAGTTCGCCCGGCTCCAGCGCGGTTTCATAGAGGCCGGTGAAAAAGTCGTCGGCGGCGATGCTGCGCCGGTCGGTGCGGATGGTCGCGCCCAGCCCCACCACGGCGGCGGGATAGCAGGCCGCCGGATCCGCATTGGCGAGCGAACCGCCCAGCGTGCCCTGGTTGCGCACCATCTGGTCGCCGATGCCTTCCGCAAGATCTGCCAGGCCCGGAATGGCCGCGCGCACCGGCGCGGAGTGCGCCACCTCCGCGTGGCGCGTCATCGCGCCGATGGTCACATCGGCGGCGCTGACCGAAATGCCGCGCAGGTCCGCCACGCGGCTCAGGTCGATCAGGACCGGGGCGGCGGCGAGGCGCAGTTTCATGGCCTGCACCAGGCTTTGCCCGCCTGCGAGATACTTCGCGTCGCCGCCCGCCGCGGCGATGGCCTGAGCCCGTGTGGCGGGGCGCTGGTAGTCGAATGTGTACATGGAGATGTCCCGGCTGGGTTGGCGTTCAGGCGCCGGCGGCCTGCTGGACCGCCTTGACGATGTTCTGGTAACCGGTGCAGCGGCAGATGTTGCCTTCCAGCCCTTCGCGGATCTGCTGCTCCGATGGCTGCGGGTTGTGCTTCAGCAATTCGATGGCCGACATCACCATGCCGGGCGTGCAGTAGCCGCACTGCAGCCCGTGGCAGTCGCGGAAGGCCTGCTGCATCGGATGCAGTTCATCGCCGGTGGCAAGGCCCTCGATGGTGGTGACCTCCGTGCCGTCGGCCTGCAGGGCCAGGATCGAGCATGACTTCACGGCGCGGCCGTCGACATGGACCGTGCAGGCGCCGCACTGCGCGGTGTCGCAGCCGACATGGGTGCCGGTCAAGCCCAGGTGATCGCGGATCAGCTGGACCAGGAGCGTGCGCGGATCGATGTCCATGCGCCTGGGCTGCCCGTTGACGGTCAGCGAGATTGATTCGGTGGTCATGCTCATCCCTTTCTTGAAGCGGCGGCTTGGGCCGCCTTGATCGCATCGGGCAGGCGCTCGTCATCGCCGAGCGCGACCCGCCGGACGTCGTCTCTGCTGGCAGGCTGGTGACCCACGGCCGCGCGCGGCGCGGGCGATTTCGCTCTCGTAGTCGAGGTAGTGGCAACCCTCCGGGCGCACCAGTTCGTCGCCGTGCGCGTCGAGCGCGGTAATCGGTTTCTGGAAGTAGGTGGGCTGGGCGCGGCGGGGGGCTTGTCGGTGAATTCATAGACCCGCCTGCGGAAGCTGGTGTGCACGCACAGGATCCTGGTCGGCTCGCAAGGGGGCAGGGAGCGTACCCGAGCCTCATCAACCAGGCGTCCGTCGCCCGGTCCCAGGCCGCCGTCGACGGGCGTGGCCCAGTAGGCGCTGCCTTCGATCATGACGCGCCGGGTCTCGCGGCGCGGACCATCGAGCACACTCATCCCTCGTCTCGCTTGCCACCGCGCTGCGCGGCGCGGATGGCCGCCCACACCTTCTCGCTGGTGGCCGGCATGTCGAGCGTGGTGATGCCCAGCGGCGACAGCGCATCGATCACCGCGTTCATGATGGCGGGAATCGCGCCCACCGTGCCGGCCTCGCCCGCGCCCTTGGCGCCGAGCGGGTTGAGCTTGGTCGGCACCGAGTTGTTCTCTACCCTGATGTAGGGCATGTCGGCGGCGCGCGGCATGGCGTAGTCCATGAAACTGCCTGACAGGAGTTGGCCGGATGCGCGGTCGTACACCACCCGTTCCATCAGCGCCTGGCCCAGACCCTGGGCCACGCCGCCGTGGATCTGGCCCTTGACGCCCACCGGGTTGACCATGGTGCCGACGTCGTCGGCGACCAGATACTCGACCACCTGCACCTGGCCGGTCTGCGGGTCGATTTCCGCCTCGCAGACATGCGTGCCGTTGGGCCAGGTGTCGTTGGGAGGGGCGAAGGTGCCGGTTTCGTACAGGCCGCCTTCGAACCCCGGCGGCAGCTTGGCCACGACAAAGGCGGCCTTGGCCACCTCCTTGATGGCGACCTTGCGGTCGGTGCCGGCCACCTTGAACTCGCCCTTGTCGAATTCGATATCGCCGGCCGCGGCCTCGAGCATGTGGGCGGCGATCTTCCTGCCTTTCTCGATGATGCGGTCGGCGGCCTTCCACAGCGCGGTGCCGCCCACCACCGTGGAGCGCGAACCGTTGGTGCCCATGCCGAAAGCCACCCGGTCGGTGTCGCCGTCGATGAACTGCACCTCCGAAGGGTCCAGCCCCAGGCGCTGGTGGATGATCTGCTTGAACAGGGTCTCGTGGCCCTGTCCCTGGCTCTTGGTGCCCAGCAGCACCAGCGCGCTGCCGCTCGGGTTGAAGCGGATTTCGGCGAACTCCTGCTGGCTGGGCGAAGCCGCCCGCTCGATCGCGTTGGCAAGCCCCAGGCCGCGCAGCATGCCGCGCGCGCGCGCCTCGGCGCGGCGCTTCTCGAAGCCGGCGAAGTCCGCGGCCTCCAGCGCGCGGGTCATGCCGCGCTCGAATTCGCCGCAATCGTAGGTCACGCCGAAGGGATTGCGATAGGGCATGGCGGACGCCGGTACCAGGTTCTTGCGGCGCAGGTCCATGCGGTCCATGCCGAGTTCGCGGGCGGCGTCGTCGAGCAGGCGTTCCATCACGTAGATCGATTCCGGCCGCCCCGCGCCGCGATACGGCGCGGTGCCGTTGGTGTTCGCCATCATCGCCGTGACCGTCACATGCGCCGCCGGAATCGCGTACATGCCCGATAGGGTGTGCACATTGGCGAAGGTGGCCAGCAGGTTGCGGTCGGAGGACACGTAGGCGCCCACGTTGGCCAGGGTTTTCACCCGCAAGCCGAGAATCCTGCCGTCGGCATCGAGTGCGACCTCCGCGTCGGTGACGTTGTCGCGCGCGTGCTCGTCGGCGAGGATGGCCTCGCTGCGGTCGCAGGTCCACTTCACCGGGCGACGCAACTTGCGCGCCGCCCATGGGATGAGGCGATGTTCGGGGTACTGCCACCCCTTGGTGCCGAAGCCGCCGCCGATATCGTTGGCGATCACGCGGATGCGGTGCTCGGGAATCTTGAAGATGTTGGCCGCCAGCGCGTTGCGCACGCGGTGCGGGTACTGGACATCGGCCCAGATCGTGTAGCGCTCCTCGCCCTCGTC
>CANGUJ010000143.1 GCA_947456845.1 Burkholderiales bacterium
CACCTCCGCAGGTCCCCTGCTGATCCTGCTGGCCGATTCCGCCGCGCGGCAATCGACATGGCTGGCCTACGGTCCGTTGCGCGACCCGCCGGGGGCGGAGGTGCTGGAAGCCTGCGCCGAGGGACGCGGCCGGATGTCGCTCGAGGCGCTGTCGGTCCTGCTGTCGAAGGAATTGGGTGTGCGCGTCGATACCGTCGACCCGGATGCCGCGGCCACCGCCAGGCTGGATGCCGTGCAGCATGTGCTGCGCAAGGTCATTCCCGGGGATCTGTTCGGCCTGCAGCGCCTGAATCCCGACGCCCAGGTGCGCTTCTTTTATGATTTCGCGCGCTCGCTCAAGCAGGACCTGCTGTCGGACGACACCGCGCGCAAGCGCGAAGCCATCCTGGCTGCGGAGTATTTCTACTTCGGCAAACCGTGCGAGCAGTTGCTCAACGTCCATGCGCCGCTCCTGAAGCAGGACCCGGCGGCCTGGTCGGTGTTTCTCGGCGAGGGCGGCCGCGCCGACACGCGCGTCAAGGAAATGATCCGCGGCCTGGCCCTGCTGGAATCCGAGCGCCCCCAGCGCGGGCTGCCGAGCTTCATGCGGCCACGGTTCGCCAGGCTACTGGATTCGGTGGCGCATGTGACGCCCGACCGGCTCTGAGATGGCCCGTTACCGCCAACGGCGGCGAGTCGCCGCTAACCCGTGTTCAGGCGCTCAATACGCCATGCCAACGACTCCTGCTTCGGCCAGAATCGCTTCTCGCCTGGCAGGAATATCTTCTTGCCTTCGAGGCTGGTGAGGCGCTGATACTCCGGAATGCGGTCATCGAGCGCGCGGTTGACGCGCCACACGAAATCCGGATCCGGCGCTATCAGGTTCTTGTCCATCGCCCAGTGCATGTCCGGCGTGAGCGCCATGCCGTTGCGCGGATCGTCGTCGGCGCCCGCGCTGAACGGATGGATGTGTGCCGCCTCCACCATCGGAGTCCCGTCCGGCAGCACGATGCGCAGGCCGCTGGCGGCGCAGCGGAAGTCGTAGTTCTCGATCACCACTCGACGAAACGCCGGGCTGCGAATCGCTTCCGGCGGCTCGCGCGCTTCCAGGCGCTGCGGCTCGAAGGATCGCAGCTGGCGCTCGTACAGGCTGATCTGGCGCCCTTCGTTGGCCACCGCCGCCAGGTCTTCCAGGCCGCGGTCGAACCAGTGTTGCGCCAGGGTCTCGGCCAGAGCCTCGATGTTCGGCGCCACCTGGAGCAATTCGAAAAGTTCGGTATCCAGGGTCGCGCAAGCGATCACATCGGTGATGTCGCGATGGCCGTGCACGCCGGTCATTTGCGCCAGCTGCGCCTCGCGCCCCGGCAGCGGCTGCAGATGCCAAAAACTGGCGGTCCTGCCAGCGCCCCGCGCCATCGCGCGCAGGTCGCCACGCAGGTAGAAGAACGGGAAGAAGGCGTTCGGATGGTCCTGCTCCGTCCGTACCGCCTCGAAATAGCGGTTGTACCTTTCCAGCAACGGCGGGCCATAGACAATCCTGTTGACCGCCAATCCCCCGCCCCTCGCCAGGTCCAGCACGGCCAGCAGCATGCAGATCTTGTGCGGGCTGCGCCGCCCGTTCTTCGAGTTGACGTTAAGGGCGCAGAACTTGCGCTGATAGTCCGCCAGGCTCACCGCGGGCTCCAGTAATCCGCCTTGCCGGGAATCAACCAGCGCACGCCGCCACGCGGGTCCGGCACGTCGCCGGCATAGCGTGGAATCAGGTGCATGTGCAGGTGCGAATGGTCTGGCCGGCGGCCACGCTGTCGTTGAAGGCGATATTGAAGCTCGCCGGGTTGAACTCGTGGTCCAGTTGCCGCTTCGCATTATCGGGCAGCGCCAGCATCGCGCTGCGTTCCTCCGAGGTGGCGGCGAACAAGCTGCCCACGTGGCGCCGCGGCATGACGAACGTATGGCCGGGCGACACCGGATAAGCGTCACGCACGCAGATCGCCAGGGCATTGGCGTCACGGATGCGAGCCGCATGCACCGATGTCTGCATGGATTCGTATCGTAATGGAAGTCGGGTGCTTCGGCGCAGCGCTGCCGAAAAAACAAGCTTTCCAGCGACTGACCAAAAACACCGCCACGAGTCGGCAATTGGCTCATCGTGCGAGCCTGCCGGACGGTAATCTGACTTCACGGCCAATCCCCATCATCCTGTTCAAACCGCACTGGAACATACACCGATCCGGGAGGGCCTTCTTGTACGCAAAAATCCGCGTCTCAAAACCCGGAGGCGGTCGTGGTTTTGGAGACAAAAAATGCACACGAAAATGGCACTTGAAAATCAGCCTTTTCAGAGGAGAAACGCGATGATTTTCGCCGCCGTTTTCCTTGCTTTTTTGGGTCCGATAACGTATAATTCTTCAATGTTGAAACGCCTCGAAATTGCACTGGATTTTGTTGTCAAAAACAGTGGTTTCGAGCGCCCGAATCCTGCAAAGCCTGCGCAACCGCCGCAGGCTTTTTCATCCATTGCCCGGCACGCCATTCGCCTTTGCGAGCGCGTAGTCCGGGTCGTCAAAGAACACCCGTCCGGTTTCGGCGTCGCACTGCGACGCGCCGATTGCGCCGCTCTTTTGTGGCAACCGGGAACGCATCCTCGCCGGATGCGTTCGGCTGTTTTCTAGCGGTTTTGCGCCCTCGGGCGCCCCCTTCGTGCTTTAACCCGGATCGCGCTTTGCGCTGATCGACCGGCGTTGCTCGTCCGCATGACGGGCAGGCAACGCCGGTGCTTTGCCCGCAGTGGGCTTATGCCAGGACCGAACCTGTACCTGAACGCCAAACCAGCGTTCACGGGACGCTTTACGCCCGGATTTCCCGCCCATCGAAAGCGAAGCACACATCGACCAATCGCGATCCGACTCAGCCGGCCGCCCTGCGGCCCGTCATCGACGCCACCGGAGAATCATATGAACCACATCCAATCCGCCCTCGCCCAGCTGACCCTGGGGCAGCCGCAGGCCTTCGCCAACATGGCCCTGTTCCCGCTCATCGCCCCGCATGCCGAGGCGCCCGACTACCTGGTGCTGGAGGAGGCGCTGAAAAGCGAGGTCGGCCACATCACCGAGATTTCTGAAGGCGGCAGCGTGCCGGAACTGGCCTTCGAGAACAACGCCCCCGCCCGTGTGCTGCTGGTCGATGGTGAGGAACTCATCGGCGCGCGGCAGAACCGCATCCTCAACATCAGCATCCTGGTGCCGGCGGGCAAGAAGCTCACGATTCCCGTCTCGTGCTGCGAGCAGGGCCGCTGGGGTTACACCGGCTCGCGCCAGTTTGCCTCGTCCGACAGCGCACTGTTCGCCCGCGCCAAGGCGAAGAAGATGCTGCGGGTGTCGGAATCCATGCGCAGCAGCGGCGAGCGGCGCTCCAACCAGGGTGAGATCTGGGACGACATCGCGATGAAATCCACCCGCCTGCGCGTCGAGTCCGAAACCAGCGCCATGGCGGACGTGTATTCGCAGCATCGCGCCCGCCTGGACGACTACGTGTCGGCCTTCAAGCTGCAGCCCGGCCAGTCCGGCACGGTGGTGGCGCTCGACGGCAAGGTGGTCGGCCTCGAACTCTTCGATGCGCCGGCAACCTTTGGGCGTTTCTTCCAGAAACTGTTGAAGAGCTTTGCGCTGGATGCGATCGACGTGGAACAACCGGTGACGAGCGTACCGGCCGCCGAAATCGCCAAGGCCTTCCTGGAGCATCTGGGCGCCGCCTCTGCGGAGACGTTCGCTGCCCTGGGCGATGGCGAGGACGTACGGCTGCAGGGCACGGATGTGGTCGCAGGTGCGCTGGTGGCCGACGGCCGTGTGCGCCACCTGGCCGGGTTCCGCACCGAAGGGCTGGAAGAGGAGTCCGCGTCCTGGCGTGCCCGCAAAGTGCGCGCGCGGCAGTTCTCGGGCAGCGGCATGCGGTAAGCGCACCGCGGGCCGGCGCCTGCAATGCGGCCGGCCCTGACGCAACGATGCAGCCAAAGGCCCCCGCTTCGGGGGCCGGAGGACGCTTGCGCCCATTTTTCAACCAACACCCAACACCCAACACAGGAGATTCCATGTTCACGCAAATTCCCGTTTTCTTTCACTCCAACCAGGTGGCGCCGGCTGACATCGCTTCGCCCAGCCCCTACAAGCCCGGCCTGGTCGTCGCCGACTGGCAGGCGCGCGGCTTCCCGATCCGCATCGAGGCGCCGTCGCCGGTGTCGCGGGACCAGCTCGCGCTGGCGCATGAGCGCGGGTTCATCGATGGTGTTCTGGATCTGGCCATCGACAACGGATTCGGCAACCGCAGTGAGAAAGTGGCTGCATCGTTGCCCTGGACCAGCGGATCGCTGCTCTGCGCGGCGCGCGAGGCGCTCGCCAACCGGCAGGTGGCCGTTTCGCCGACCTCCGGGTTCCACCATGCCTGCTACGGGCGGGCCGGCGGTTACTGCACCTTCAATGGGCTGATGGTGGCGGCGGTGGCGTTGCTGCGCGACGGTGCAGTGCGGCGCATCGGCATCCTGGACTGCGACTTCCATTACGGCAACGGCACCGATGACATCATCCATCGACTGAGCCTGCGCGACCATGTGCGCCACGCCACCGCTGGCCATGGCTACCCGATGCGCGCCGAAGCCTTTCTGGCGCAGTTGCCGCGGCTGGTGGCGGGCTTTGCCGATTGCGACCTGCTGATCTACCAGGCCGGCGCCGATCCGCATGTGAACGACCCGCTGGGCGGCTTTCTGACCACCGAGCAGCTGATGGAGCGCGACCGCATCGTCTTTCGTTCCACCGCGCTGCACGGCATTCCGGTGGCCTGGAACCTCGCCGGTGGCTACCAGGACCCGGTCGACAAGGTGGTGCGCATCCACGCCAACACCATGCAGGCCTGCATCGAGGCCTATTTCGACCCCAGCGAGGACGTTTCGGCAGAGCCGCAAGGCCAGCCGGACGGCGCCACCGTGTAAGCGAACGGTGCGGATGCACCCTGCCTCGCCACCTTGCCCACGCCCTCCCTCTTTTCCCGCTTCAAGGAGACCTCCATGTCCGAATCCCAGATCCAGTTCCGCGATGCGCAAACCCTGCGCTACCGTACCGCCGCCACCAAGAACGTGCCGCGCGACACGGTGCGCGTAGGCATCACCGTCAACGCGCTCATCAGCAGCGCCGACCGAGATCACGCAAAACTGCAGGCTCGCATCCGCGAAACCCTCCAGCGTTTCATTCCGGTGGAATGGGTGCTGACGGCGCCGCGCCGCCAAGCCGATACCAGCGGCTTTGAGCGCGTGATGGTGGAGGCCAACGCACGCGCCCCGCTGGCGGAGAACTACAACCTGGCCGAACGGGCGCGCCTGGCCAGCAGCGAAGGCCTGACCCTGACCGAACCGGTGGTGAACCACCGCCTGCCCGCCGCGCGCGTGGCGCACACCGTGCAGGAACTGCGGCTCGGCATCATGAAGGACGCCATCGCGCAGGCGCAAAGCTTCTCCCAACTGAGCGGTCTCAACTGGCAGATCGGCGACATCGAGTTCGGCGTCAGCTCGCTGCAGCCGGAGTACCGCAACGCCAAGGGGGCCTATCGCGAGGAAATGGACGATATCGACGCCGACGAGACGGCGGAACCTGCCGCCGAGCGTATCAAGCTGGTGGCCTCGGTCATCCTCAGGGTGGCGCCTGGGCGGTAAGGCAGGAGGCGGGCGCCGAATTCAAGGACGGCGCCTGCGGCAGCACACCATCAACAACAAAATTTGCATCGGAGGTTTTCATGTGGATATTTCTCAACAATGCGTTTGTTTCAATCGTCGACAAGGGCGACCCGACAGGCAAGACCTTGCTGGTACGTTCGCGCCGCCGGGTGGACCTGGCGCGCGCCTTTCCTGCCGCCGACATCGTGGCCGGGACCGGCACGGACTACCGCTACCGGGCGCGCATCGACCGGGCCGAAGTGGCCGCGCGCCTCGCACAGGCCGTGCAGGACATCCGCTATGGCAACTTCAAGTCGGGGGTGAAGGAATCCGACCGGCACGACACCTACATGGAGGTTTGGGACGCGATGTACAGGTTTCAGAAAGCGGAGAAACCAGGAGCATGACGCCCGGCACTTCCTTCGGCATCCCGCGCTAAGCCGAGTGCATCCAGAATCCCCGCGCACTTAGCGTCGCCTCGCCCTCCCACCGATACGCCACCAGCGGCCCGTCCGCCGCAGCGCTGTAGTCGACACACGCAACGTTTGGCGCGAGCACGTCGGGCGTGCCGGAGAACCAGTAGTGCCCGAAAAACACCGGCGGCCCCTCGTAGGTGCGGATGCGCGGGTCGGGCGGCATGGCGGTATCGGGAATCTGGTCGACGTCGCCCGGTGGGACCAAGGCCGCCGCCCGCCAGGTCGAAAAGCGGTCGCTCCACCAGCGCACCCGCCGGGTGGCAATATGCGCGTCCAGATTGTCGGAAAACATCGGGCGCATGGTCAATTGGCGCAGGCGGCCCTCGGCGGCGTGCCTGTCGGAAGCCAGCAATTGACCCACAAGCTCGCCCTCAGTCAATCCGGCGCGGCGCGCAGCGTGCCATCCCTCGGAGAGGTTTTCGCAGCGTTCGGGCTGATACTCCGAGGAAAGCACAAAGTTTCGAAAGGCCTGATAGACGACCCGCACCATTTGTCGCCGTTCGACGGTAAGTCGGTGCTCGAACGAGGCATCGCGATTGGCATGAGAACCCAGGATTCGAAGGTATTCATCGTGAAATTCAATCCAGACTTGCGTGTCGTCCGATTCCCACCAGCATCCGCATCCCTGGCCGCCCAAGGCGATGATCTCCAGCCACACCATGAGTTTCTTCAGCGCCAGGCATTCACGCGGCATCAGCACGGTCGCGGCACTCAGATGCGGGTTGATGTGTCGTTTGTAGTCCCACCAGTCCATGAGGAGTGCAGGGGCTTCCGAGTAAATGCTTGACCAGCCGATGCACAACGCCAGCGCATTGTGCTGCGCATGGCGAAAGCGCGCGCATGCGGCAGGCGCTGCTGACTCTATTTTGGCAAGTTCTCATCACGATAACCTATACTCAATCCCCTATGTGTGCGGGACTTGATTTGAAAAACGTTCGACTCAAAGGCAGGGGCTTCGCCTTGTTGTTGGCGATGCTTCTGACTGCCTGTACCACAACAGGGCCCGCGCCTTATGCGGCGGAGACGCCCGATGCCGACCCACCGGACCTGGCGTGTCCGCTTCCGGGCAACTGCGTGAGCTCGCTAGGCAGCGGCGGTCTGGCGGCATTGCAATATGCCGGCACGCCTTCCCGGGCCATGGAGTTGCTGCAGGCCACAGTAGCCACCTTCACCGAGGCGAGCGTCGTGCGTACGCAGCCCCTGGCGATGCGGGTGATCTTCACCACACCTGCCGGTTTCAGGGACCAGGTCGATTTCCTGATCGACCCGCAGGCGCAGCGCATCGATTTTCGATCCCGCTCGTTGTTCGGTTTGTTCGACTGGGGCAAGAACCGCTCCCGAATGCTGGAATTCAAGAACCGCTTCGAACAGAAGGCCCGCCTGTGATCGCACGAATTTCGAAGCGGATCTTGAACCCGATGCCCCATCCCGTCGCGGTTCGCGGATTGCCGCGCTGATGTCCGAGCCGCCCGAATGGATCCGTGCGGCGCGCCAGCAATGGCGCTGGCAGGGGCAGGCGCGTCCACCTTTTGCCACAGCGCCGCAGCCGGGCCAGATATCGGTCTGGGACTTCCCGCGGCCGCCGCGTCTGGCGTCCGACACCCGTGAAGTCGTGGTGCGCTGGGCAGGGATTGAAGTCGCGCGCACCCGCCGGGCCGTGCGCGTGCTGGAAACCGCGCATCCGCCCAGCTATTACCTGCCTTGGGACGACGTGGACCGACGCCTGTTGCAGCCCGCCGCGGGCGGTTCGTTCTGCGAATGGAAGGGCCCGGCGCAGTACTGGACCCTGGTGAACGGCGAGCGCCGCCTGCCCGGCGTGGCCTGGAGCTACCCGCGGCCGCTGGCCGGCGCCGAAGCGCTGGCGGGCTGCGTGGCGTTCTACCCGACGGCGCTCGACTGTCTTGTGGATGGCGCGGCCGTCAAGGCGCAACCCGGAGGGTTTTACGGTGGCTGGATCACGCCCGAACTGGTGGGGCCTTTCAAGGGCGAGCCCGGCAGTGAGGGCTGGTAGCACCGACGCTGCGGAGGGCAGCAATGTCTGGACGTGCAAGCAGATAAGGCTTGCGCCTGTGTCGGACGCTGCCGGGAGACGGCTTAGCTGCGCTTGCGAAACACCACCAGGTGCTGCCACGGCAAGGTACCGACGGTGCGTTCCCATGCCAAACCGTGCACAACCGCTTCGCGCCTGATTTGCGCCTCGCTCATCTTGTGCAAGGGCTTGATCGGCACCCGCGGGTCCTCGGCACGATACTCGACGAACACGAGTTGTCCGCCCGGCTTGAGGGCGCGGATGATGCTGCCCATCACTTCGTACGGAAACGCCAACTCGTGATAGACGTCGACCATGATGGCCAAATCGACGGACGCGGCCGGCAGCCCGACATC
>CANGUJ010000144.1 GCA_947456845.1 Burkholderiales bacterium
ATGCGAAACCTGAACCTGCAGCCGAAGCTGCAAAGCCTGCCGAAGACGCACCGAAGGCGCCCGCAAAGCGCGTGCGCAAGGCTGCGGCACCTGCAGCTGACGGCAACAAGGAGTAGTCATCATGCTGCAACCAGCACGCCGCAAGTACCGCAAGGAACAAAAGGGGCGCAACAAAGGAATCGCCACCCGTGGCACCAAGGTGTCGTTTGGCGAGTACGGCCTGAAAGCAACCGGCCGCGGCCGACTGACCGCGCGTCAGATTGAGGCTGCGCGTCGTGCGATGACGCGTCATATCAAGCGCGGCGGACGGATCTGGATTCGTATTTTCCCGGACAAGCCGATATCGTCAAAACCCGCCGAAGTGCGGATGGGTAACGGCAAGGGTAACCCGGAATACTACGTTGCTGAAATTCAGCCCGGCAAGGTTCTTTATGAGATGGATGGCGTGGATGAGACGCTGGCCCGAGAAGCGTTTCGCCTCGCTTCCGCCAAGCTGCCGATCGCCACGACTTTCGTCAGCCGTCAGGTTGGCGCCTGATACAGGAGCTATATCCAATGAAAGCCAGTGAACTGCGCGCCAAGGACGAGGGCGCATTGACGAAGGAGTTGGCGGATCTGCTGAGGGCACAGTTCTCCGTGCGTATGCAAGTCGCTACCCAGCAGCTGACCAACACGAGCCAAATCAAGAAAACCCGCCGCGATATCGCGCGCGTCCGCACGGTGATGCGCGAGGCGCAGTTGAAGAAAGCCTGACAAGGGAGCAACATCGCATGAACCAACCTGCCGAACAAGCTTCGATCGCCAAGGTGTCGCTCAAGCGCACGCTCATCGGGCGCGTCGTGAGCGACAAGATGGATAAGACCGTGACCGTGCTAGTCGAGCGCCGCGTCAAGCATCCGGTGATCGGCAAGTACATCACACGATCGAAAAAGTTTCACGCCCACAGCGAGCGCAATGAATTCAAGATGGGTGACACCGTCGAGATAGAGGAAACCGCGCCGATTTCAAAGACTAAGGCATGGAAAGTCGCGCGCTTAGTCACCAAATCCCGCGAAATCTGAAAGTGCTTGCGGGCTAGGCCAGGCGACGCTATACTTAAAGGCTTTTCCGCATTTCCCGCTCCGCGGGGAATTGAAGACCGCGGTCGTTACCGGCCGTTACGCTAGTTCCTACACTGTGCCCGAACGGGCTCCAAAACTGACCGGCACCACAAGGGTGGCGGGAAAAGTTGGATAAGGGTGAAGAATCATGATTCAAATGCAGTCAAGGCTCGACGTGGCCGACAACACGGGTGCGCGCTCCGTCATGTGCATCAAGGTGCTTGGCGGGTCGAAACGTCGCTACGCATCCATCGGCGACGTCATCAAGGTGTCGATCAAAGACGCCGCCCCGCGCGGGCGGGTCAAGAAGGGCGAGGTTTACAACGCCGTGGTGGTCCGTACGTCAAAGGGCGTGCGCCGCAATGACGGCTCTTTGATCAAATTCGACGGCAACGCTGCCGTACTTCTCAATGCCAAGCTTGAGCCGATTGGAACGCGTATCTTCGGGCCGGTCACGCGCGAGCTGCGAACCGAGCGCTTCATGAAGATCGTTTCGCTCGCACCGGAGGTTCTGTAATGGAAAAAATCCGCAAGGGCGACGACGTGATCGTAATCGCCGGGCGCGACAAGGGCAAGCGCGGCAGCGTACTCAGGCGTATCGATGGGACGCATGTTGTTGTCGAGGGCGTAAACACGGTCAAGAAGCACACCAAGCCCAATCCGATGAAAGGCCAGACCGGCGGTGTTGTCGACAAGACGATGCCCATCGACGTTTCGAACGTCGCAATTTTCAACCCCTCGACCCAGAAGGCGGATCGGGTGGGCTTCAAGGTTCTCGACGACAGTCGCAAGGTGCGGATATTCCGTTCGACCGGCGCTGAAGTCGACGCCAAATAAGTACGCAAGAGGTATCCAGGATGGCGCGTCTGCAACAGCAATACAAAGAACAGATTGTTCCTGATCTGATGTCTAAGTTCGCCTTCAAGTCGGTCATGGAGGTTCCGCGGATCACCAAGGTAACGTTGAATATGGGTGTATCTGAGGCCGTGGCCGACAAAAAGGTCATGGATCACGCGGTCGGCGACATGACCAAGATCGCCGGCCAGAAGCCCGTGGTGACTCTTTCCAAAAAGGCTATCGCCGGCTTCAAGATTCGCCAAGGCTACCCCATCGGTTGCATGGTGACCTTGCGGGGAGAGCGGATGTATGAGTTCATCGACCGCTTCGTCACCATCGCCCTGCCGCGCGTGCGCGACTTCCGCGGCATTTCGGGTCGATCGTTCGACGGTCGCGGGAACTACAACATCGGTGTCAGGGAGCAGATCATTTTTCCGGAGATCGAATACGACAAGATCGACGCGATCCGTGGCATGAACATCAGTATCACGACCACCGCGAAGACCGACGAGCATGCGCGCGCGTTGCTTGCCGCATTTCGCTTTCCGTTCAAGACATAAGGCGACCACGATGGCCAAACTTTCCCTCATCAACCGCCAGGTCAAGCGCGAGCAGCAGGTCAAGAAGTACGCGCCCAAGCGCAAGGCTCTTCTTGCGATCATCAACGACACCAAGCGCACCGACGAGGAGCGCATGGAGGCGCGGCAGAAGCTCCAATCGCTGCCGCGCGATGCTAGCCCGACGCGCTTGCGGAATCGTTGTGAACTTACCGGCCGCCCGCGCGGCACCTTCCGGAAGTTCGGCCTGGCGCGCAACAAGCTCCGCGAGGTGGCGATGCGGGGTGAGGTTCCGGGTCTGGTCAAGGCCAGCTGGTAAGGCGAATGAAACAGGTTAGGAGAAACAAGTCATGAGCATGAGCGATCCAATCGCCGATATGCTGACCCGTATCCGCAACGCGCAGTCCGCTGAGAAAGGCCAAGTCGCGATGCCTTCCTCGAAACTGAAGCTTTCAATCGCAAAGGTCCTCAAGGACGAAGGCTACATCGACGACTATGTTGTTCGTGAGGATGCCGGCAAGGCCGAACTGACCATCGCCCTCAAGTATTACTCGGGCAAGCCGGTCATCGACCGCATCGAACGGATTAGTCGGCCCGGTTTGCGTATCTACAAAGGGAAGGAAGACATTCCCCGCGTAATGAACGGCTTGGGTGTCGCGATTCTCTCAACCTCCAAAGGCGTCATGACCGACCGGAAGGCGCGTGCCTCGGGCGTTGGTGGCGAAGTCCTTTGCGTAGTCGCCTAAGGGAGAATGGCACATGTCAAGAGTTGGCAAGAACCCGGTAGCTCTTCCCCAAGGCGTGGAAGCGACTATCGATGCCGGTCAGATCACCGTTAATGGCCCGCTTGGTTCGTTGACGCAGGCGATCAACAGTGCGGTTTCCATCGTCAAGGACGGGGAGAGCCTGAAAGTCGTGCCCGCGAACGATTCCCGTAACGCGGATGCGATGTCGGGCACTTTCCGCGCGTTGGTGAACAACATGGTCCAGGGCGTGACCAAGGGCTTCGAGAAAAAGCTCACGCTGGTTGGCGTCGGGTATCGTGCGCAGGCGCAGGGCGACAAGCTGAATCTGTCCCTGGGCTTTTCCCACCCGGTCGTACATACCATGCCCAAGGGCGTCAAGTGCGAGACCCCGCAACAGACCGAAATTCTGATCAAGGGTATCGACCGGCAGCAAGTTGGCCAGGTTGCCGCCGAAGTGCGCGCCTATCGCCCGCCGGAGCCCTATAAGGGCAAGGGCGTCCGTTACGCCGATGAGCGCGTGATCATCAAAGAGACCAAGAAGAAGTAAGGGGTCATCACCATGGACAAGACAGCATCGCGCTTGCGGCGCGCAAAACAAACGCGGCATAAGATCGCCGAGCTTAAGGTCAATCGCCTGACGGTTCATCGCACGAATAGCCACATCTACGCTCAGGTCATCGGCTCCGGCCGTGTCCTCGCAAGTGCCTCCACCAACGAAGCGGAGGTTCGCAAGGCGCTGGCCAATGGCGGCAATGCTCAAGCCGCTGCTGTGGTGGGTAAACGGATCGCCGAAAAGGCGCAAGCCGCCGGGGTGACCGCGGTCGCATTCGATCGGTCCGGGTTTGCTTACCATGGCCGCGTCAAGGCGTTGGCCGAAGCCGCGCGTGAAGCCGGCCTCAAGTTCTAGGCGGAAAAAATATGGCAAAGATGCAAAAGGTACAAGCCGGCGCCGAAGGCCGCGATGACGGCCTGAAGGAAAAGATGATCGCGGTCAACCGCGTCACTAAGGTGGTCAAGGGCGGCCGCATTCTGGGTTTCGCGGCACTGACCGTCGTCGGTGACGGTGATGGCCGGATCGGCATGGGCAAGGGTAAGTCGCGCGAAGTGCCGGTAGCGGTTCAGAAGGCGATGGAGGAGGCGCGTCGCAAGATGGTCAAGGTGTCTTTGAAGAACGGCACCCTGCAGCACGCCATCGTGGGCGTCCACGGTGCGGCGAAGGTGTTCATGCAGCCGGCCAGCGAAGGCACGGGCATCATCGCCGGCGGCCCTATGCGCGCGGTGTTCGAAGTGGTGGGTGTAACCAATGTCTTGGCGAAATGCCAGGGGTCGACCAATCCCTATAACGTTGTACGAGCTACCTTAGACGGCCTGACCAAGATGACGACCCCCGCTGAAGTTGCCGCCAAGCGCGGCAAGACAGTGGAAGAAGTACTCGGCACCTGAGGAGCACCACATGACAGCAAAGAAAACCCTGACCGTCACACTCGTAAAGAGCCCGAACGGTACCAGCGAAAAGCACCGCGCGACCGTTCGGGGCCTCGGCTTGCGGCGTTTGAATTCCTCGCGCGTGCTTGAAGATACGCCTGCGGTTCGGGGAATGATCAACCGGGTGTATTACCTGGTCAAGGCGCAGTAATCCTTTCCACATGTGATACACGGACTCGACATGAAACTCAATACGCTCAAGCCGGCTGAAGGCGCAAAGCACGCGAAGCGCCGCGTCGGGCGCGGCATAGGATCTGGTATCGGCAAGACGGCAGGCCGCGGTCACAAAGGCCAGAAGTCTCGTGCCGGCGGCTTCCACAAAGTCGGTTTCGAGGGCGGCCAGATGCCTCTGCAGCGTCGCCTCCCCAAGCGGGGTTTCTTTTCGCGGTCGCGCGAGTTCGTGGCAGAAGTGCGCCTAAACGAGCTTCAGGCCGTTCAAGGCAACGAAGTGTCCTTGGCAAGCCTCAAGGCGGCCGGAGTGGTCCCGTCCCTGGCTTTGCGGGCGAAGGTCATCCTTTCCGGCAAGATCGAAAAAAGCGTCAAGCTGCTTGACGTGTCGGCAACCAAGGGTGCCAGGGCTGCTATTGAGGCTGCGGGCGGTTCGGTCGCTGATGCGGCGTAATCGTCGGATAACCGAAAATTTCGGGATTGATCGCGCGTGGCTACTGATGCAATGACCGTTGCCAAGTCCGGCAAGTTCGGCGACTTGAAGCGCCGTCTGGTCTTCCTTTTGCTCGCGCTCTTGGTGTACCGGATCGGCGCGCACATTCCTGTTCCAGGCATCGACCCGACGCAACTGGCGGAGTTGTTCAAGCAGAACCAGGGCGGCATTCTGGGCATGTTCAACATGTTTTCCGGCGGTGCGCTCTCGCGCTTCACCATTTTTGCGCTCGGGATCATGCCGTACATCTCATCTTCGATCATCATGCAGCTGCTTACGGTGGTATATCCCCCGTTCGAAGCGCTCAAGAAGGAAGGAGAGGCGGGCCGGCGCAAGATCACCCAATACACCCGCTATGCAACAGTGTTCCTGGCTTTTTTTCAGGCCTTCGGCATCTCCGTGGCTCTTGAGGCGCAGCCCGGCTTGGTCATGGATCCCGGTGTGCTTTTCAGGTTCGTAACCGTGTCGACCCTTGTGACGGGCACCATGTTCCTGATGTGGCTCGGCGAGCAGATTACCGAACGCGGGCTGGGTAATGGTATTTCGATCATTATCTTTGCAGGCATCGCGGCTGGCTTGCCGAGCGCGATCGGAGGCCTGCTGGAACTGGTCCGTACCGGCGCGATGAACGCGCTTTCCGCGATTTTCATTGTTCTTCTCGTCGTTGCGGTCACTTTTGCAGTCGTATTCGTGGAGCGTGGGCAGCGCAAGATCCTGGTCAATTACGCGAAGCGTCAGGTCGGCAACAGGGTCTACGGTGGTCAATCCTCTCACCTCCCGCTCAAGCTGAATATGTCCGGCGTGATCCCGCCAATCTTCGCGTCATCCATCATCCTCTTCCCCGCAACGATCACTAGTTGGTTCTCCTCAGGAGACCAGCTTCGTTGGCTCAAGGACATAGCCGGTACGCTGTCGCCCGGGCAGCCGATCTACGTGATGCTTTACGCTGCCGCGATCGTTTTTTTCTGTTTCTTCTACACGGCGCTCGTGTTCAACAGCAAGGAGACGGCCGAGAACCTGAAGAAGAGCGGTGCCTTCGTGCCTGGGATTCGACCCGGGGACCAGACCGCCAAGTATATCGACAAGATCCTGATGCGTCTGACCTTAACCGGAGCGGTATACGTCACGTTGGTCTGTCTTCTCCCCGAATTCCTCATCCTGAAATGGAACGTGCCGTTCTACTTCGGCGGGACATCGCTGTTGATCATCGTGGTCGTGACAATGGATTTCATGTCGCAGGTCCAGGCCTACATCATGTCCCACCAGTACGAGTCGTTGCTGAAGAAGGCGAATTTCAAAGGCGGAATGTTCTAGACAACAAGATCAACGGCGGTACACGACTGAATGGCTAAGGAAGATGTCATCCAGATGCAGGGCGAAATCGTCGAAACCCTGCCCAACGCCACGTTTCGGGTGAGGCTCGAAAACGGCCATGTTGTTCTGGGACACATTTCCGGGAAAATGCGAATGCACTACATCCGCATTCTCCCTGGCGATAAGGTGACGGTGGAGCTGACACCTTATGATTTAACCAAGGCGCGCATCGTGTTTCGCGCCAAGTAACGCGGCCTCACTGGCTCACACACGGCCTGGGCTGGAACGAATCGAAAAGAGAGTCGAGGACAACATGAAAGTACTGGCTTCGGTCAAGAAAATCTGTCGTAACTGTAAGATCATCAAGCGAAAGGGCGTCGTGCGGGTTATCTGCACCGACCCCCGGCACAAGCAGCGTCAGGGCTGAGCCCCGGATCCCGAATTCGTCAGACGCTAAAGAACTCTAGTTGAAGGACACGACATGGCTCGTATCGCAGGCATCAACATTCCCAACCATCAGCACGCGGAGATCGCGTTGACGGCCATATACGGCATTGGCCGCCCGCGCGCGCGAGCGATCTGCGTGGCCTCCGGAGTGACACCGTCGCTCAAGATGAAGGATTTCACCGATGCGCAGGTCGACCGGCTGCGCGAGCAGGTGGGCAAGTTCATTGTCGAGGGCGACTTGAGGCGTGAGGTGTCGATGAACATCAAGCGCCTGATGGATCTCGGCTGCTACCGCGGGGTCCGCCACAAGCGCGGCCTGCCCGTGCGCGGCCAGCGTACCCGCACCAACGCACGTACCCGCAAGGGACCGCGCAAGGCGCGCAATGCGATCGCCGGCAAATAGGCAATAGCGCTTCAAGTTCCAACGCTGGTTAGGAAACACACATGGCAACCAACAAGCAGCAGGCTGCATCCACGCGGGTGCGCAAGAAGGTCAAGAAGAACGTCGCCGAGGGCATCGCCCATATCCATGCGTCGTTCAACAACACCATCATCACCATCACCGACCGCCAGGGCAATGCGCTGTCGTGGGCAACTTCCGGCGGCGCCGGCTTCAAGGGCTCGCGCAAATCCACGCCGTTTGCCGCGCAGGTTGCCGCGGAGGCGGCCGGCAAGGTTGCCGTGGAGTGCGGTGTCAAGAATCTCGAGGTACGCATCAAGGGACCCGGCCCCGGCCGCGAGTCCTCGGTGCGTGCATTGAACGCGCTGGGAATGAAGATTTCCAGCATTACCGACGTGACGCCGGTACCGCACAACGGGTGCCGGCCTCCCAAAAGGCGCCGCATCTAGCAACTTGAGTGCGGTCTGCCGTCCCGCGCAGGCTAGTGGGGCGGTGTCTCTCTTGGCGTCGAACCCCGTTGTGAATTATGAATTGGGGAAAGTAAATCCATGGCTCGCTACACCGGCCCTAAGTGCAAACTCTCGCGGCGCGAGGGCACAGATCTATTTCTGAAGAGCGCCCGAAAGGCTTTTTCGGACAAATGCAAGTCGGAGGTTGCTCCCGGCCAGCATGGCCTGAAGTCGGGCCAACGCCTTTCCGATTACGGCAAGCAGTTGCGCGAAAAGCAGAAGGTCCGTCGCATGTACGGCGTACTCGAGCGCCAGTTCCGCCGTTACTACGCTGAGGCGGTCCGCCGCAAGGGCAATACCGGCGAGAACCTGCTGCATCTTCTCGAGACGCGTCTCGACAACGTTGTCTACCGGATGGGTTACGGTTCAACCCGTGCCGAGGCGCGGCAGCTTGTCGGACACAAGGCCATCGAGGTCAACGGCAAGACTGTCAACATCGCATCGGCGCAGATCAAGCCTGGCGAC
>CANGUJ010000145.1 GCA_947456845.1 Burkholderiales bacterium
ATTAACCGCGTATCCTCAAAAAACAGAAGCGGCGGATGGCCCGGTTGGCTCCGCCGCAGTAGACGCATCATCGAAATCGGCGCCGCTCGCGAAAAGCCGGGCACATTCGATCAGCGCTTCGCGCAACGCACCCAGACCGTCCCTTGTTTGCGCGCTCACAAAAATCCTTGAAATTTTACCATACTCATCCCTTTCGACCCCGGGCGAAAAACGCGCCTGACCATCCGCGCCAGGAAGGTCAATCTTGTTCCATACGAGGACTTGCGGGATTTGCGCGGCCCCGATTTCCTGCAGCACCGCATCGACTTCGGCGATCTGCTCCAGACGAGCAGATGAGGCCGAGTCGACAACATGCAAGAGCAGGTCCGCCTGCACGGTCTCTTCAAGGGTGGCCTGAAACGCCGCGACCAGGGTATGCGGCAGATCGCGGATGAAACCGACCGTGTCCGAAATGACGATTTCCAGGCCTTCGGCGAGATGAATCCGGCGCGAGGTCGTATCCAGCGTCGCAAACAACTGGTCGGCCGCGTAGCTCTGCGCCTTGGTCAACGCGTTGAAGAGCGTGGATTTACCCGCATTGGTGTAACCGACCAGCGAGACGGAAAAAACCCGGCCCCGGCTGCGCGAACGGCGCTGCACGTCACGCTGCCGCTTGAGCTTTCTGAGCCGTTCGGTCAACAGCTTCACGCGATTACCGAGAAGCCGACGGTCTGTCTCGAGCTGGGTTTCACCCGGGCCGCGCAGACCGATTCCGCCCTTCTGACGCTCAAGGTGAGTCCAGCCGCGCACCAGGCGGGTGGCGAGGTGGCGCAGTTGCGCCAATTCCACCTGAATCTTGCCTTCGTGGCTCTTCGCACGTTGTGCGAAGATGTCCAGGATCAGGGTGGTCCGATCGACTACGCGCGCCCTGAGTTCGGCTTCGAGATTTCTCTGCTGGGCCGGCGAGAGAATGTGGTTGAAAAGCACCAAGCCCGCCTCGCGTTCGGTCACGGCCGCGGCGATTTCCTGCACCTTGCCCGAGCCCGCAAACATGGCCGGATCCGGCTTGGCGCGCCGACCTTCGATAAGGCCCACCGCATTGAGGCCCGCACTGCCCGCGAGCAGCCTGAATTCGGCAACAGAATCCGCGTGATCGAACTTGCCGAAATCAAGGCAAACCAGAATCGCCCGTTCCCCCCCGTCCGCTTGCGCGCGTCGCCGCGAAACCTCGAAAGAATCCAGCATCGCGAAAGCTCAGGAACAACCACGACCGGCCCGCCGGGCCGGCGAACAAGGTTTCATCAAGCTTCGCCGGCAGGTTCCAGATTCAGATTGACCGGGCGCGACGGCACCACTGTGGAGATGGCGTGCTTGTACACCATTTGCGTAACAGTATTCTTGAGCAGCACCACGTATTGATCGAAAGATTCGACCTGGCCCTGCAACTTGATGCCGTTGACGAGGTAGATAGCGACCGGCACATGCTCCCGACGCAGCGCGTTCAGAAACGGGTCTTGCAGCATTTGACCTTTATTGCTCATGGAAGCTCCTACATTTTTGTTGATTTTTCAATGTACACGATCAGGTCTTGGCATGCCAAGTTCCCGGAAACCCGCATCTGGTAAGCCCCAACTCGGGCCAGACCAGGAAAAAGGGTCATTCGCCTGCAAACGGGTTTTTTCCGGATTTGAACTGCACCCGCAAGGGAGTTCCTTTAAGCCGAAAAGTTTCCATGAAGTAGCCTTCCAAGTAGCGCCGGTAGGAATCCTTGATGTTTTGCAGGGAATTGCCGTGGATGATAATGATCGGCGGGTTGCTCCCTCCCTGGTGCGCGTAGCGCAGTTTGGGTCGGGTGACACCGGAGCGTGCCGGTTGCTGGCGCGCGACAGCATCGGCGAGCGCGCGGGTGATACGCGGCGTCGACAGCTTGACGTAGGCCGCCGCATAGGCCTGCGCGACTGAACGCATCAGGGCGTACACGCCCTGGCCTTCCCGCGCTGATATGAAGTGAACATTCGCAAAATCAAGGAATTGCAGTTTTCGCGCGAACTCGTGCTTGATGCGTTCGCGCGCATAGCCATCCAAGCCATCCCACTTGTTGATGGCTACGACCAAGGCGCGCCCGGACTCCAGAATAAACCCGGCGATATGTGCATCCTGGTCGGCGATATCCTGACGCGCATCGAGCACGAGCACGACCACATTGGCGTCCGCGATCGCCTGCATGGTCTTGATCACCGAGAACTTTTCTACGGTCTCGAACACCTTGCCTCGCCGCCGCAATCCGGCTGTATCGATGAGCGTATAGGGTTTCCCCTCGTAATCGAAATCGATCGCGATGGCGTCCCGCGTCGTGCCAGGCTGGTCGAAGGCGATCACGCGTTCTTCGCCGAGCAGCGTGTTGACCAGCGTGGACTTGCCCACGTTCGGCCGCCCGGCAATGGCAATGCGCGCCCGCCCGCCGCCACCTTCCTCCGCCGGCGCCGGCGTGATCGCCGATTGGGCGAAAGGTTCCAGCGCGAGTTCAAGCAGTTCGCGCACGCCATCGCCGTGCGCGGCCGAGATCGAGAACGGTTGCCCGAGCCCCAATTCATAGAACTCGTTAGCAACGCCGCTCAGGGTCATTCCCTCGGTCTTGTTGACCGCCAAGAGCGCGCGCCGACCCGACTTGCGCAACAGCGCCGCGATGGTGTGATCGTGTCCCGTGACGCCGGCGCGCCCATCGGTCATGAAGACCACCACATCGGCCTCGGCAATCGCCTGCTCGGCCTGGCGGGCCATTTCGCTGACGATCCCGGTCTTGGCGTCGGGTTCGAACCCGCCGGTGTCTATAACCAGAAAGGGCTGGTCGCCAAGCCGGCCGTGCCCGTAATGACGGTCTCGGGTGAGCCCCGGGATATCCGCCACGAGCGCATCGCGCGATTTGGTGAGGCGATTGAACAGCGTCGATTTGCCGACGTTGGGTCGGCCGACCAGCGCAATGACTGGTTTCATGATGTCGTTGGCGGCGCGTGGCGAAGATCGGGCGGTTGATCGGGCCAACCGGACGGAACGCACCGGACGGAACGCGCAAGGTAATTTACGAGTATAGCATTCGACGGGCTAGCTGTCCCCGAGTTGCAGCATCGCCCGCAACTGCGCTTCGACGGAAGCCGCCTTGTCGGCCCCGCGCGCCTTGGCCACAGCCGGCAGCAGGACCGGCAACAGCTCCCGCAGGTCTTCGAGGGTGGACGCCTTTTCGACCTTCAGGATGAAGAAAAAAGCCTTGAGTCCAAGCACGTCGGCGGCGATTTCGCGGAACAGGCCGGACACTGTACGGAACCGCGTGTACGCATCTTCGAGTGGAGGCGGCGGCGCCGGGGCCGGACTCGACGCGGTGCGCACGAACCCGAGCCGGACCAACTGCTCCAGCGCGTCCGGCGGCGCACCCAGTGCAGCGGCGGTCGTTGCGAACTGCGACATCGGCTTGCCCTCGGACATCAGCATCAACGCGCGCAGCCGCGCGCTGATGCGTTTGTCGCGGGCGTCCAGGGCCGCCTGGCCTTCGGGCGACTTTCGAAAAACCTCTTCCGATGCCATCTTCACCTCAGGCCAAGTTGACCAACTACCGGAAAGGCATGTTAACGCAGCGCGGCAGCCTGCACCGCCCGAACGCTAGCGAAAGCGGGCGAGTGCCTCGGCAGCCCGCTCGACGGCAATCGCCTCGATACCAGGAATGGCAATCTTGGGAAGGTTGCCTTTGGGAATCAGCGCCTGGGTAAAGCCCAGTTTGGCTGCCTCGCGCAACCGCTCCTGTCCGCGTGGCGCCGGCCGGATTTCGCCCGCCAGGCCCACCTCGCCGAATACCACCAGGCCGCGCGGGAGCGGCTTACCCTTGAGCGAGGACACGATGGCCAGCAACACGGCGAGGTCGGCGGCCGGTTCGGCGATCTTCACACCGCCGACCGCATTGATGAACACGTCCTGGTCATAGCAGGCCACGCCGACATGCCGATGCAGGACGGCCAGCAGCATGGCGAGCCGGTTCTGCTCCAGGCCTACTGAAAGTCGGCGCGGATTCGGCGCGTGGGCATCGTCGACCAGCGCCTGGATCTCGACCAGCAAGGGGCGCGTTCCCTCCTGCGTCACCAGCACCGCCGATCCGGGCACATCCTGGTCATGCTGGGACAAGAACAGCGCAGAGGGATTCGAAACGCCCTTGAGGCCACGGTCCGTCATGGCGAACACGCCGAGTTCATTGACCGCACCGAACCTGTTCTTGAAGGCGCGCACCAGACGGAACGAGGAGTGGGTGTCGCCTTCGAAATACAGCACCGTATCGACGATGTGCTCGAGCACGCGGGGGCCGGCGATCGTGCCTTCCTTGGTCACATGACCGACAAGCACGATCGTGATTCCGGACTGCTTGGCAATCCGGGTGAGCTGGGCGGCGCATTCCCGCACCTGCGAGACCGAGCCGGGCGCGGCCGTAAGGGCATCCGAATACAAGGTCTGGATGGAATCGACGACCGCCACCAGAGGCGCCTCGGTCACCAGCGCCGTCTGGATTCTTTCAAGGTTGATTTCGGGCAAAAGCTTCATGCCCGGCGCCGTCAATCCGAGCCGTTGCGCGCGCAACGCGACCTGTTCGGCAGACTCCTCGCCGGTCACATAGAGGACCCTGGCGCGGGCCGACAATCCCGCCAGGGCCTGCAGCAATAGGGTCGACTTGCCGATGCCCGGATCGCCGCCGATGAGCACGACCCCGCCAGGAACAAAACCGCCACCCAGCACCCGATCGAATTCCTCGATGGTGCTGGCAATGCGCGGGGTGTCGCGCGCCTCGATTTCGGAGAGGGATTTCATTGCACCGGTGGCCGCCAGGCCGGCAGGCGCGGACGCATAGCGGTTACCGGCCGACGCGCCCGTAGCGTCAATGCGGATCTCGGACAGCGTGTTCCAGGCCGAACAGTGCGGGCACTGTCCTTGCCATTTGGGCGCTTCGCCGCCGCACTCCCCGCAGACGTATGCTGTCTTAGCCTTGGCCATGTGCCGTCCTCATGAGTCGCGCGCGGCGTGCGCGACGTGCCGTTCCATCCGGTCCGGTTGCGCCCTGCCTGCGGCTTTCAAGCAATCGAATCATCGACCGGAACCCGCGCGGCCAGCGCGCACAGCAGTTCATACGATACCGTGCCGCAAGCGGCGGCCACCTCGTCGACCGGCATGCCGCGGCCCCACAGGACGACCTTGCTGCCGACACGAGCCGAGGGCAAAGCGCTGAGATCGACATAGAGCATGTCCATCGCCACCCGGCCGATGGTGCGGGTCCGAACCCCATCGACCAAGACCGGTGCTCCTGCGGCGTTGGTGCCGGGGGCGTGACGCGGATAGCCATCCGCATAACCGCAGGCGACAACCCCGGCGCGCATGTCGCGCTCCGCTCGGTAGATGAACCCGTATCCGATGCCCTCTCCTTTGGCAAGATCCTGTATCGCGATCAGTTCGCTCTCCAGGGTCATGGCCGGCCGCAGATCGAGTTCCGCGGCGGATTGATCCGGGAAAGGAGACGCCCCGTAAAGGGCGATCCCGGGCCGGATCCAGTCCCGGTGTGTCTGCGGATAACGCAGGATCGCGGCCGAGTTGGCCGTGCTCCAATGCCCGTCGAGACCAGCCGTGAGCGAATGCATGGACGCCAGTTGCCCGGCCACGCCCGTGGGGCCGTCTGCGTCGGCAAAATGAGTCATGAGCGTGATCGACTTTACTTGCGCCAAGGTGGACAGGCGATGGTACGCGCGGTGCACAGCATCCCCCTTGAAACCGAGGCGGTTCATGCCCGAATTGACCTTCAGGTAGATGTCCAGGGGACGCCGCAGCGCCGCGTGTTCCAGCATCTCGATCTGAGCGCAATGGTGGATCACGGGTGTGAGACGCAGGCTGTCCACGATCTCCAGGTCGCCGGCGTGAAACACCCCTTCAAGCAGGAGGATGGGGTGCAGGAACCCCGCCTCCCGCAGGCGCGCAGCCTCGGCAAGATCCAGCAGCGCATAGCCGTCCGCGCTGCGCAGTGCCCCGGCGGCACGCAGCAGGCCGTGACCATAGGCGTTGGCCTTGACCACCGCCCAGACCCTTGCGTCGGGCGCCGCCGCGCGCACGCGCGCGAGGTTGTGCGCCAGTGCGGCGTTGTCGAACCGGACACGGATCGGGCGCGGCATCCGAAGGTCAGCCGATCCCGCCGGGGCTGTCGCAACCGGCCATTACGTGGCCCGCCGCAGCGGCGACGGCGCCAACTGCCGGAAAGAGCATATTCGGGTAAACCAATCCTAAAACACTGATTTGCAGGAATGTATTCGTGCTATAAAACCGGGCGCTCGAGGCTGCCTGGCCGATATCACTCGCACGGACGCACACAAGACCTCAATTCTAAAGCACCAGAAGCGATGAAAACCGGGTTTTACACAATCATGTCGGCGCAGTTCTTCTCGTCGTTGGCCGACAATGCGCTGTTCGTCGCCGCCGTAGAGCTGCTCAAGAGTGGCGGTGCACCTGAATGGCAGCGCGCCGCGCTGGTGCCGATGTTTGCGCTGTTCTATGTGCTTCTTGCACCGTTTGTGGGAGCGTTCGCCGACCTCTTGCCCAAGGGGCGGGTGATGTTCCTGTCGAACAGCCTCAAGGTCGTCGGTTGCATGATGATGCTGGTCGGCGTGCATCCGCTCATCGCCTATACGGTGGTAGGCATGGGCGCGGCTGCCTACTCGCCAGCCAAGTACGGCATCCTCACGGAATTGCTGCCACCGTCGCAACTGGTCAAGGCCAACGGATGGATCGAAGGACTGACGATCGCCTCCATCATCCTCGGGGTGCTGCTGGGCGGCCAGCTTGTCGGCCACCGGGTGTCCGACGTGCTCCTGCAGATCGACCTTCCGAATCTGCATACCGGCATCGACACGCCTCCCGAGGCGGCGATCGCAGTCATCGGACTCCTTTATGTGGTGGCAGCCGGTTTCAACCTGTTCATACCGCTTACCGGCGCGCCGATGCTGCCTTTCCCGAAGAAGTCGGTCCATCTGATCACCGACTTCTGGCGCTGCAACGTCCTGCTGTGGCGCGACAAGCTTGGCCAGATATCGCTCGCCACGACGACCCTCTTCTGGGGCGTTTCGGGCAACCTGCGCTACATCGTGCTGGCCTGGGCCGCAGCCGCTCTCGGCTACGGCACCACCGAGGCCTCCAGCCTGGTCGGGGTGGTCGCCATCGGTACGGCCATTGGTGCCGTGATCGCGAGCATGCGCATGAAACTCGAGCATGCGACCCAGGTCATCCCGCTGGCGATCATCATGGGCTTCCTGGTGATTCTCCTGATCTTCATCCGCAATGTCTGGATCGCCGCGCCTTTCCTGATCCTGCTGGGCGGCATCGGCGGGTACCTGGTAGTACCGATGAACGCGCTCCTGCAGCATCGCGGGCACAACCTCATGGGGGCCGGCCGGTCGATCGCGGTGCAGAACTTCAACGAGCAGGCCTGCATCCTGCTGCTGGGATTCCTGTACTCGACCTCCACCGGCATCGGCGTCTCCGCGTTCACCGCGATTGCTGGGTTCGGCATCCTGGTGGCGTCCATCATGTGGCTTATCGGTCGCTGGCACAAGAGCAACACCATTCACCACAAGGCGGAAGTCGACCGTCTGCTGAAACTCGCGCGCAGCGACAACATGCACTAGGGGCCGGCGCTCAGCCGGCCGCGTCGGCGCCCCACAGGTCAGGCACCACGAACCCGCGCCCACGCTCGCGCCATCGAACTCCATCCGGGGCGAACTGTGCAACCATCAGGGCTCGGCCGCCGGAGGCAAGCCTCGCGCCGACCAGGGACATGATCTCGCCACCATCGAAGGTGTCGCCCGAATCCGCCTCCAGCGGGCCGCCGATCCACTCGGCGCGCTCGACAATGCAATAACGCCCGCCGGCGCGTCCCGCCGACAGCCGGAACTCCTGCAGCGTGCGCCACCAGCCGCGCTGGTGGTTCGGATTGACCTGATCGCCCTCGGGCTGCTCATCTTCAGGGTGGAACAGCCATCCCTTGACGAAGGCTCGCGAAATGACTTTTCCGTCGCACACGCCCGCCAGAGCGGCGCGTCCGGCCGGCGTTCCGCCCAGACCGAGCTGGTGGCTGAAGATGCGGCCCACCTTGTGGGCCAGCGTATCGCGCCCTTCGGGCCCCAGGAAGTCCGCGCACGCGCGGCGCCGCAAGTAGAACTTGACCGCCATTTCCCAGTGGACCGCCGTCCCTTCCCGTCGGTCGATGAACACCAGGTCGAATTCGCCCAGCGTGCGCCCGGACTCCCTGACGGCTAGATTCCGGGCCAGCAATTCGAATCGGTCCGAACGCTCAAGCCAGAAGGCGATCAGGCATTCCGCGACATGTCCAAGTCGGCGGGACTTGCAGGCCGCCACCGCCGCCTCCAGTTCGCCGGGACTGTCGTCGAGCGCGTTCAAGAAAGTGCGCGACTCCTCCAGCGCCCCGGCACACCAGGCGTCGGCGACGATC
>CANGUJ010000146.1 GCA_947456845.1 Burkholderiales bacterium
GCACCTTCACGGCGACAGAGCGTTCCACCCCGTCATAGATGCCGGGCACCGACAGGCAGCCTTCCTCGCATACTTGGCTGCCGCTCTCGGAAAGGATGCGCGGGTTGATCAGCACCTGCAGCTGGTCATGGTTTTCCGAGGTATCGATGACGATGACCTGGCGGTGCACATCCACCTGGGTGGCTGCGAGGCCGACGCCAGGGGCGGCGTACATGGTTTCAGCCATGTCGCGCACGAGATCCTGCAACGCCTGATCGAATTCGGTCACCGGCTGGGCTACCTTGTGGAGCCGCGGGTCGGGATAGCGGAGGATCGAAAGAAGGGCCATGAACTTTGCCGGGTCAGGTTTCGACGTTGCTTCGATGCCACAAACGCACTGTCTTGAAACCTGAAAAAGTGTTGCTAATCAAGCTAATTAGATTCAGAATTTAATCCGACTTTGTAAAAAAAACCAGTCACATGATAAAGTTGTGTGGGAACAAGGTTATACATCAACCTTGTCCCTGTGACTGTCGCGTCAGGCATCGAGAAGGTTTGGGCACCTGACGCGCACCGGTTCGGAACCAATGAGTCGCGGGTTTGGGTCGTGGTTCGCCAGTCCGACCTCGTTGGCGGCAGATGGGGTCTGCCGGGTGCGGTTTCAATACAAGGTTTAAAGGAGAGGATCCATGCGCATCCCGTTAGTCTCGGTTTTTCTGGCAGTCGTGCTGGCTGCTGCCACGCCTGCTGCCGCGCAGACTTCCACTCCCAGGCTGGCCGACAACGCGCCCGACCAGCATATCGTGGTGCCGGGCGACACGCTCTGGGGGATCGCCGCGAAGTTCCTGAAGGACCCGTATCGCTGGCCCGATGTGTGGGAGCCCAACCGCGACCGCATCAAGAATCCGCATCGCATCTACCCGGGCGACGTGATCGTCCTGGACCGTTCGGGTAGCATGCCCAAGCTGATGCTGTCGACGGTCAAGGTCGAGCCGCGCACCCGCATCCAGGCCACCGAGGCGGCCATTCCTTCGATTCCCGCCCGAATCATCGAGCCTTTCCTTTCGCAGCCGCTGGTCATCGACGAGGGCGGATTGGCGGGCGCCCCCAAGATCATCGCCACGCAGGAGGGCCGCGTGTATCTCGGCCGCGGCGACTTGGCCTATGCCACCGGCAACGTCGATGAAAAGGTGCCGATGTGGAGCGTCTACCGTCCGGGCAAGGCGCTGGTCGATCCGGTCACCAAGGAAACCCTGGGCTATGAGGCCCTGTTTCTCGGCACCGCGCGCCTGGAGCGCAAGACCGATCCGACCACGCTGATGATCGTCGATTCCAAGCAGGAAATCGGCACCGGCGACCGCCTCATGCCCGCCCCCCGGCCGGAGGTCATCGAGTATGCGCCACGCGCCCCCAAGGGGGAGGTCGACGGCCGGGTGCTTTCCATGTATGGCGGCGTACGCGAGACCGGCGGCAACCGCATCATTTCGATTTCCAAAGGCAAGCGCGACGGCTTAGAGAGCGGCCATGTGCTCGCGCTCTACAGCTACGGCGCCGAGGTGAAGGATCGTTCGAGCATCTACGACCGCAACGCCAAGGCGGTCAAGCTGCCCGACGAACGCAACGGCCTGGTTTTCCTGTTCCGCGTGTTCGACCGGGTGTCGTACGGCCTGGTCATGAGCGCGGTGCGGCCGGTCAAGGTCGGCGACGTGGCGCAAAAGCCCTGACGGCCGTCCGGCGCCGGGCCGGTAGAATCGGAAGGGCGCGCCGTGGGTGCGCCCTTTTCTTTTCCATCCGACCGTGCCCGCCCAGATGTCCCCCCTCGATAGCGGTCTTGCAGATTGGGTGCGCCTGTCGCTCGTGCCCGGGTTGGGCGACGCAACGCTGCGCAACCTGCTGCGAGCCCTTGGCCTGCCGGCACGCGTGTTCGGCGCCGCGCGCGCGGACCTGGCTGCGGTTGCCGGGGAAGCGCGCGCGCAGGCGATCCTCGGCGCCCGCAACGACAGCGCCATCGCGCAACGGGTCGACCTCGCCCTGCAGTGGGCGGCCAGCGGCGGCAACGCCATCGTCACGCTCGCCGACGACGACTACCCGCGCGGGCTCCTCGAGGCGGCCGATCCGCCGCCCCTGCTCTATCTCAAGGGCCGGCGCGAACTGCTGGGCCGGCCCGGGGTCGCCATCGTCGGCAGCCGTAACGCCACCGCCCAGGGCATGGCCAACGCGGAGGCCTTCGCCCGAACCCTCAGCGCCGCCGGGTACACCATTGTCAGCGGGCAGGCGCTAGGCATCGACGCGGCCGCCCATCGCGGCGGGTTGAGCGGATCCGGTTCGACCATCGCGGTCATCGGCACCGGGCCCGACATCGTCTACCCGGCGCGCAACCGCGACCTGGCGCATGCGATCGCCGCCGACGGACTCATCGTCAGCGAGTTCGCGATCGGCACGCCGGCGCTGTCGGCGAATTTCCCGCGCCGCAATCGCATCATCAGCGCCCTGTCGCGCGGTGTGCTGGTCGTCGAGGCCGCCCTGCGCAGCGGTTCGCTGATCACCGCACGCCTGGCCGGCGAGCAGGGGCGCGATGTGTTCGCCATTCCCGGGTCCATCCACTCGCCCTTGTCCAAGGGCTGCCATCAACTCATCAAGCAGGGCGCCAAGCTGGTGGATTCCGCCGCCGACGTGCTGGAGGAACTCGGTTCGGCAGCCCGGCCGGCGCAGGCCGCGGGTGCCGGCGATGCGCCGCAAGCCGCATCCGGCGCTGCCGCTGCGCTCCTGGCTGCGATGGGATACGATGCAGTCGGATTCGATGCGTTGGTCGAGCGCTCGGGTTCGGCGCCCGACACCCTGTCAGCGCTGTTGCTCGAACTCGAACTCGACGGCAGGATCGCGCAGTTGCCCGGCGGACGTTTTCAACGATTGGAGTCGTGAGTGTTCGAAATTCTGGTGTATCTGGTGGAAAACTATTTCGACGACCAGATGTGCCCCGATCCCGGGAGCCTGGAGCTCAAGCTCAAGGCGGCCGGTTTCGACGGCGAGGACATTACCGACGCCCTGGCTTGGCTGGCCGGCCTGTCGGACGCCACCGGCACTGAATTGCCGCCCGAATTCGCCGGGCGCCCCTCGTTTCGCAGTTTCGCCAGCTCCGAGGAAGCGCGCCTGACCCGCGAGACGCGCGGTTTTCTGGCATTCCTGGAATCGTCCCGCGTCATTGACGCGGTGCAGAGGGAGCAGATCATCGAGCGTTCGCTGGCATTGCCGGATGGCGAGGTCGATGTCGAGAAACTCAAAATCATCACCCTGGTGGTGCTGTGGAGCTCCGGCGTGGAGCCCGATGCCCTTGTTTTCGATGAACTGCTCCCTGACGGGGCGCCGCGCGAACTCCATTAGCGGACCGAAAGGCGAAGCAATTATCGTTTAATAACAGGGGGTTGCGTACTTTCTGAACGGTCGTTCGGGGAGCGGTTGCGGCAATTACGGCTTGCACGAACCGATTTGACGGGCTTAGACTTCGGGCCCTTGCGGCAGGTCGGTGCTTCGCGGCCCGGCTGCCGACCCCGAAAAGACGCATGTCAAAAACCCTGATCATCGCCGAAAAGCCGTCCGTTGCGCTGGATATTTCCAAGGCGCTGGGAGGCTTCACCAAGGCTGCCGACTATTATGAGTCGGACAAGTACGTGCTGTCATCGGCCGTGGGTCACCTGCTCGAGATCGCCTGCCCGGAGGAATACGAGGTCAAGCGCGGCAAGTGGAGCTTCACGCACCTGCCTGTGGTGCCGCCGTATTTCGACCTGAAGCCGATCGCCAAGAGCGAGGATCGGCTCAAGACCCTGGTGCGCCTGATCAAGCGCAAGGACGTGACCGGGCTCATCAACGCCTGCGATGCGGGTCGCGAGGGCGAACTGATTTTCCGTCTCGTGGTTCAGCATGCCAAGGCCAAGCAGCCGATCAAGCGGCTGTGGCTGCAGTCGATGACGCCGGCGGCGATCAAGGAGGGATTCGCCTCCCTTCGCGACGACAGCGAATTGCTTCCCCTGGCGGACGCGGCGAAGAGCCGCAGCGAAGCCGACTGGCTGATCGGCATCAACGGCACGCGCGCCATGACCGCCTTCAATTCGAAGGAGGGCGGTTTCTATCTCACCACTGTCGGCCGGGTGCAGACGCCCACGCTGGCCGTGCTGGTCGAGCGCGAGGAACGCATCCGCGCCTTCAGGGCGCGCGACTACTGGGAGGTCCACGCCACTTTCAGGGCGGCTGCCGGCGAATACCCCGCACGCTGGTTCGACCCGAAGTTCCGCAAAGCCGAGGATGACGAGCATGCGCGCGCCGAGCGCATCTGGGCCAGGTCCGACGCCGAAGCCATCGTCGCCGCCTGTGCGGGCAAGCCCGGCGTCGTCAGCGAGGAATCCAAGCCGACCACGCAGTCCGCGCCCCTGCTTTTCGACCTGACCAGCCTTCAGCGCGAGGTCAACGGGCGATTCGGCCTGTCGGCCCGCAATACCCTGGCGGTGGCGCAGGCGCTCTACGAGCGCCACAAGGTCCTGACCTATCCGCGCACCGATTCGCGCGCGCTGCCCGAGGACTACATCCCCACGGTCAGGAAGACCATGGAGATGTTGAAGGAGTCCGATGCCTACGTGGTGCATGCGGGCAACGTGCTCAAGAACCAGTGGGTCAGGCCGAACAAGCGGATTTTCGACAACACCAAGATTTCCGACCACTTCGCGATCATTCCGACATTGCTCGCGCCCAAGGCGCTGAGCGAGATCGAGCAAAAGGTCTATGACCTGGTGGTCAAGCGCTTCCTGGCGGTGTTCCATCCGTCGGCCGAGTTCATGCAGACCACCCGCATTACCGTGGTGGAGGGGCATCAGTTCAAGACCGAGGGCAAGGTGCTGGTCGCGCCGGGCTGGCTGGCGGTTTACGGCCGCGAGATTGCCGGCGAGGATCAGAACCTGGTGGCGGTGGGCGCCGGCGAAAAGGTGAAAACCGAGACTGTCGAAGCCCGCGCCAACCAGACCAAGCCGCCGGCGCGCTACTCCGAAGCGACGCTACTGTCGGCCATGGAAGGCGCCGGCAAGCTCGTCGAGGACGAGGAACTGCGCGCGGCGATGGATCAGAAGGGCCTGGGCACGCCGGCCACCCGCGCGGCCATCATCGAGGGTCTGATCAAGGAAGAATACGTGCACCGCAACGGCCGCGAACTGGTGCCGACGCCCAAGGCTTTCTCGCTCATGTTCGCGCTGCGGCATTTCGGCGTCACCGAACTGGCTTCGCCGGAGCTCACCGGCGAGTGGGAGTACAAGCTCAAGGAGATGGAGAAGGGCAAGCTCTCGCGCGAAGCCTTCATGGCGCACATCACCGAGGCGACCAACGACCTGGTCGCCCGCATACGCGACGGCAACATCCCCGACACCGCCTTCGCCACGGTCGATGTGCCCTGCCCCAAATGCGGGGGGCTGGTGCAGGAAAACTATCGCAAGTTCCAGTGCCTGTCTTGCGACTTCAACATATGGAAGGTGATTTCCGGGCGCGAATGGGCTGCCGAGGAAGTCGCCGAACTCATCAGCAACAGGCAGGTCGGGCCGCTGACCGGCTTTCGTAGCAAGATGGGCCGGCCGTTCGCTGCCTCACTCAAGCTCAATGCCGAGTTCCGTGCCGAATTCGATTTCGGCCAGAGTCCGGAGGAAGACGGCGAGGCCGTCGACTTCTCCGGGCAGGAGCGGGTGGGGGCTTGCCCGAAATGCGCCTGCGGCGTGTTCGAGCACGGCTCGGGGTACATCTGCGAGAAGGCGACCGGCAGCGCGCGCTCCTGCGATTTTCGCTCCGGCCGCATCATCCTGCAGCAGGAAATCTCCCGCGAGCAGATGGCCAAATTGCTGTCCGGGGGACGCACCGATCTTCTGACCGGATTCGTGTCGAACCGTACCCGGCGTTCCTTCAAGGCCTTCCTAATCAAGCAGCCTGACGGCAAGATCGGGTTCGAGTTCATGCAGCGCGCGGCCAAGGCGCCCGCCAAGGGTGCCGCGGCGCTGGCTGCCGCCGAGGCGGCCGACGCATCCGCAACCCCGGCCAAGGCAGCCCGCGCCGGCGTAAAAAAGAATGCCGCCAACGATCCGCTGCCGCCGGCCAAATCGGTCGCGAAGAAGGCGCCTGCCAAAGCCGCCGCCAGGCCGGGCAAGGCGCCGGCGAAGAAGGCGGCCGCGAAGAAAACCGCCCGCAAGGCCGCCTAGCGGGTGCGGCCGCTGCTGCCCTCGCGCTTGGCGGCGCCCCAGGGGCTTGCATGGCCCGCAGCGGCGTGGTGATGGGGAGCAGTGCTGCGACCGGGGGTGCCGGTCGCGCGACCGGCAAGACGGCAAACAGCGGTGCCAGTGCCGGGCCCGTTGCGGGTATATGCGGATGTCCGCGCCCGTATCGGAGCGCTACACTCAATGCTCCTTTTATCCTTTGCGCGCGGTCCAACGCATGGCGGGCGCAATCGATTCCGCGATCCAGGAGCCAGAGATGTCCCAGCGCAGAACCCTGTTGGCCGCCCTGCTGGCGGCCCTGCTAGCCCAGCCTGTCTTTGTCGCCGCGCAGGCCTATCCGGCCAAGCCGATCCGGCTGATCGTGCCGTTCGCGCCGGGCGGCACTACCGATATCGTCGCACGCGCGGTCGGCGACCGCCTCGGTCGCGAACTCGGCCAGCCGGTGATCATTGAAAACCGCGCCGGCGGCGGCGGCACCATAGGTGCGGATTTCGTGGCCAAGTCGGCTGCCGATGGGTACATCCTGGGCGTGGCGACGGTGTCGACCATGGCCACCAATCCGGCCACCAACCCCAAGATGCCCTACGACTCGGTCAAGGACCTCACACCCATCCTGAACCTGGTCAACGTGCCCAACGTGATGACGGTCAACCCGACCAAGATTCCGGTAAAGGACATCAAGGAAGCCATCGCCTTGTTCAAGAAGAATCCTGGCCGATATTCCTATGCCTCGTCGGGAACCGGCGGCATTTCGCATCTCGACGGCGAGGCCTTCAAGGTCATGACCGGCACGTTCATCGTGCACATCCCCTATCGCGGCTCGGGCCCGGCGCTCAATGACACCATCGCCGGCCAGGTGGACGCGCAGTTCGACAACCTGCCCTCCTCGCTGCCGCACATCAAGTCCGGCAAGTTGAAGGCGCTGGCGGTGATGTCGGAGAAGCGCGTCGAAGCCCTGCCCGAGGTGCCGACGTTCGCGGAAGTGGGCCTGAAAGCGATCAACAACATGGCTTGGTACGGCCTGGTCGGTCCGGCCGCGCTGCCGCGGGAAGTGGTGCAAAAGGTGCAGGCGGCGGCGGTCAAGACCCTCAATGATCCGGAGATCCGCAAGCGCCTCGCCGACGGCGGCTCCTATATCGACGGCGGCACGCCCGAGCAGTTCGCGCAGCTGATCCAGAGCGAACTCGCGCAGCGCCGCGACATCGTCAAGAAGCAGAACATCAAGCTGGAGTGAGTGGCGCCGCGCGGTGCCGACCCGCGCACGTGGTGGCGTACTCAGGCTCTCCCGCAGTGCTCCGCCACCAGCGCGGCCAGGCGCGGCGCCAGCGGCGCAGGCAGGTCATGGCCCATGCCGTCGATGATCTCCAGCCGCGCCCCGCCAATCTTGCGCGCGAGATCGGCGCCGCAAGCCGCCGGCACCAGCGGGTCGGCGCGGCCGTGGACGACCAGCGTGGGCGCGCGGATCCGGTCAAGCAGGGCCGAGCGGTCGCCGGATGCAATCACGGCCGCCAGCTGGCGCGCCAGACCCTGCGGATAGTAGGCGCGCCGGATCGCCTGCTCCACGCGCGTGCGCAGGGCCTGGGGGTCGGGCGGATAAGCCGGGCTGCCTACGACGTTCCAGATGCCGATGGCATGCGCGACTTGCGCATCGAAGTCGCGGCCGCGCGGCCGTGACAGCATCGCGGCGCGCGCCTGCAGGGTGGGGCCGGGCAAGTGGCGGGCGCCGCTGGTGGTCATGATGAGGCCGAGCGATCGCACGCGTTCCGGCGCGCGGGCCGCCATCAGCTGGGCGATCATGCCGCCCATGGAAACGCCCAGCACATGCGCGCGATCGATGGCGAGCGCATCCATCACGCCGATGGCGTCGCGGGCCATGTCCTCCAGACTGTAGGCCACGCGCACCGGCAGGCGGAGCGAATACAGGAGGCCGGCGCGCATCAGGTTGGGGACGCCGGCGGACTCGAAGCGCGTGGACAGGCCCGCGTCGCGGTTGTCGAACATCACCGGCGCAAGGCCCCTTGCCTAAAGCTCGCGCACCAGCGCCGCGGGCCAGGCCACGAGCTGCATGCCCAGCCCCATGATCATCAGAAGCGGCGCGCCGCCCGGCACGTCGCGCATGTCGACTTCGATCCCCAGGCCGTTGGCTAAGACTTGCAAGATGCGGTGGCCACGCGAGCGGCAC
>CANGUJ010000147.1 GCA_947456845.1 Burkholderiales bacterium
ATCAGCGTGGTCAGCGTCGCGGCGGCATTGCGCGCCGGCATGATGGTGAAGCTGTCCCCCGCCGCCGGCGTCCCGCTCGCCAGGCTCAACGAAAACCCGTCAATGGTCTGTGGCAGGCTCGAGAAAGACTGCAGGTTGTTGTCCGACAGGCGGCGCACTTTGTAATTGGTGCCGTCGAAGTCAACCCGGTAGTCGCTGGTGCTCAATGCGTTGTAATCGGTCACCGCCACGTTCAGCATGCCCGTTCCGGTGTTGCGGGTGTCCGACAGGGACAACCCGCCGGAGAAGGAAAACAGGGCACCGCCGAGTGCGCCGTTGCGATCCTGCCCGACCGCGTGCTGGGCATTGAGTGTGGTGGCCAGGGCGCCCGCGATGCGGCCGAGCGCGTTTTGCGCGACATCGAGGGTCTGGCTGCGGAACGCGAACACCGCTCCGAGGCGCCCGCCCGAAAGCATGGATTCGCTGAACGGCAGGAACACCCCCCCGCTGGCGCTGCCGACGGTCATGTTCATGCCGTCGCCCGGATTGAGCTCCGCGGTCAGCGGAAACGTGATGCCGTTGAGCACGACTGGCTGACCGTTCGACAGCGTGACCCCGACCGCGCCGTTGCCGAGCGGCGACGCGGTGACGCGGATTTCCTTGGCCAGGTCGCGGATGAGCGAATCGCGCTGGTCCAGGAGATCGTTGGGCGGCTGCCTGCCACCACCGGAAGCCAGCACGATGCGGTCATTGAGATCGGCAATCTGGCCGGCTGCCGCATTGATTGCCTGGACCGACGACGTGACCTGTTCGTTGAGCCCGCCGCGCAGCGCCTCGAGCTGCCCGGAAAGCTCGCGAAACCGGCCGGCCATCACCTCGCTGCTGCTCACGAAGGTCTGCCGCGCAGCCCCATCCGCCGGGCTGGCGGCCACCGCGCCGACAGACTTGAAGAAGTCGCCGAGCGCGGGCGAGAGCCCCGCCGTGGCGTCCGAGAACATCTGGTCGACGCTGCCGAGCTGGCTGTTGAGCATGTCCAGGTAGCTCGACTGGGTCTGTGCCTCGCGTGCCTGCAGGTCAAGAAAATTGTTGTACTGGCGCAAGGTCGCGTCGACGCTCGAGCCCTGCCCGATGTAGTTGCCGCCGACGAACTGCGGCATGTTCGCGGTCTGGACCGTGACTTGCCGCGAGTAACCCGGCGTGTTCACGTTGGAGATGTTGTGCGAGACCGAGGCAAGCCCGGTCTGGGCGGTCTTGAGGCCGGCGAGGCCGGTCTGGATCATGGTCATGGGCCGTCTCCCCTGCCTACGCCACCGCGCGCAGCGTCTGCCTGATCACCGCAGTGAGCTTGCTGGCGTAGTTTGGATCGGTCGCGTAGCCCGCCTTCTGCAGGCTTTGCGCGAATTGCGCGGCGTCAGCCGACTTCAGCGTCGCTGCGTAGCGCGGGTTGTTGCCGATCAATTGCGCATAGTCGGCGAAGCTCTCGGCATAGGACGAATAGGCGCGGAACTTCTCGACGGTCTTGCGGGCGACGCCGCCGACATACTCGGTGGTCACCGCCTCGACCGTCGGGCCCTTCCAGTTGCCGGTGGCCTTCACCCCGAACAGGTTATGGCTGGTGCTGCCGTCGGCGAACTTGATTTCGCGCTTGCCCCAGCCGGACTCGAGGGCCGCCTGGCCAAGGATGAACTGCGCCGGGACACCGGTGGCCTGCGCGGCTTGCTGGGCGTCGGCCCATCTTGAACGCACGAAGTCGCGTGCGGTGCCGCCCGGCTCGCGCACGCCGTCCGCGGCGGGCGCCGTCCCGGCCACCGCGGTGGCAGAACGCAGCTTCTCCAGGGTGCTCAGCGCCCCGCGCCCGGGGACGGGTGCCGCTGCGGGATTGGCAAGCGCGGCAGGATCGACCGTCCTCTTGTCGAGCTGCTTGACGATCATGTCCGCCAGTCCGGCGCCCTTCTCGGACAGCTTTTGCGACAGTTGCTGGTCGAACATGCCCGTGTACTGCCGCAGCGTGTCGGATTCGAGCATGCCGTCCTTGGGCAGGGTGTCGCGCATGCTCTTCATGAGCATGTTCATGAACACCGCCTCGAACTGCTGCGCGGCCTGCCGCACAGCCTGTCTTTGACTGTCGGCGCCGGTGTCGCGCGACCTGCGTTTGAGAGATTCGAGGCCGTTCGCGTCGAGGGCAAAGGCGCCGGAGGTGTTGATGCTGGCTAGCGCTGCGTTCGTCATGATGGTTCGCCAAGCTAGATGATTTCAAGTTCCGCACGCAGGGCGCCCGACGCCTTCATGGCCTGCAGAATGGCCAGGAGATCCTGCGGTGTCGCGCCGAGCGCGTTGAGCGCCTTGACCACGTCCGACAGCTTGGCGCCGGCCTCGAGCATGACGATCTTGCCGCCGTCCTGCTTGATCTGGATATCGGTCTTCTCGGTGACCACGGTCTGGCCGCCGGACGACATCGGTGAAGGCTGGCTGATCACCGGCGTCGAGCTGACCGTCACCGAGAGGTTGCCATGGGCCACCGCCACCGGCTCGAGGGTCACGGACTGGTTCAGGACCACCGAACCGGTGCGCGCGTTGACGATGACCTTGGCCGGGCCCGCCACGACATCGACATTGAGGTTTTCCAGCTGGGCCATGAACGCCACCCGGTCGTTCGGGGATTGCGGCGCCCGCACCTGGATCACGCGCCCGTCGAGTGCCTGGGCGACATTCGCCCCCATGCGGCGATTGATCGCGTCCGCGACGCGACCGGCGGTGCCGAAGTCGGTGGCATGCAGTTCGAGGCGCAGAACCTCGCCCAGCAGGAAGGGGCTGGCGACCGCGCGTTCCACGGTGGCGCCACCCGGCACGCGGCCGGCGCTCAGGTGGTTGATGGTGGCCGAGGCGCCTCCCGCCGACGCGCCTGCCCCGGCGACGACCATGTTGCCCTGCGCCATCGCATAGACCTGTCCGTCTGCGCCCTTGAGCGGCGTAAGCAGCAGGGTACCGCCGCGCAGCGACTTGGCGTTGCCCATGGATGACACGGTCACGTCGAGCAACTGGCCGGGCTGGGCGAACGCCGGCATCTGCGAGGTGACCATGACGGCAGCCACGTTGCGCAACTGCAGGTTGGTACCCGGCGGCAGGTTGACGCCCATCTGCGCGAGCATCGCGGTGATGCTTTGCACGGTGAACGGCGTCTGGGTGGTCTGGTCGCCGGTCCCGTCGAGGCCCACCACCAGCCCGTAGCCGATCAACTGGTTGGGACGCACGCCCTGCAGCGTAGCGATGTCCTTGATGCGCTCGGCGCGCGCGGGCGGCGCGACGCCGGGCGCGATACCGAACAGGAGCACGCTCAAGGCCATCAGTCTTGCGAATTTGCTGTGCATGGTGTTGCTTTCCGGCTGGCTTGACGGGGTCAGAAAGGCAGGAAGGTCAGGAAGAAGCGCGCGAGCCAGCCCATCACTTGCGCTTCGTCCACCTGGCCCTGGCCGCGCAGTTCGATGCGGGCGTCGGCCACCTGCGTCGAGCTCACGGTGTTGCCGTTGACCAGGTTGAACGGATTGACCACGCCGGAGAAGCGCACGGTTTCCACCTGGCGGTTGTTGCCGATCTGCTTCTCGCCCGAAACCACCAGGTTCCCGTTCGGCAGCACGTCGACCACCGTGACGGTGATCGTGCCGGTGAACGCGTTGGTGCTGTTGGTCGAACCCTTGCCGTCGAAGGTATTGGAAGACTTGCCGTTGGCCGTGATCGTGTTGGCGCCGAGGCTGCCGCCGACAGGCAGCTTGACATTGGGCGTGTCGGCCGCGACCGTACCGGTCTTGCTCGCCGAGGACTTCTTCTCCTGGGTCGCGCTGAAGTTCTCGTTGATGTTGATGGTCAGGATGTCGCCGACGAATCGCGCGCGGTTGTCCTCGAACAGCGGCCGGAAGGCGGCGCGCTGATAAATCGCCCCGTTGACCTGGGACGAGAGCGGAGGCGGCACCGCGCGTGCCGTGGTGGGTTCGCGCACCTCGACCTTGGGAAAAGGCGCGCATCCCGATACCAGCGCGAAGGCTAGGACGACCAGCAGCGGCACAAGCGCATCCCGGATCCACGGCAGCGCCGCAGCGACGCGCTCGCGTGTCGAGCGGAACAGGCCGGAACACTTGGAATTGACGATCATGATATGTCTTTCGTTCAAGGGCGGTGGCAGCCGAATCACAGCTGGGACAGTTTCTGCAGCATCTGGTCCGTGGTCTGGATGGCCTTGGAATTGATCTCGTAGGCGCGCTGCGTCTGGATCATCGACACCAGTTCCTCGACCACGTTGACGTTGGAGGTCTCGACATAGCCCTGGTTGAGGGCGCCCAGGCCGTTGGCGCCGGGGGCACCGGTCTGCGGCGTGCCGGAAGCGGCCGTTTCGGTATAGAGGTTCTGCCCTTGCGGCTGCAGGCCGCCCGGATTGACGAAGTTGGCGAGCTGGACCGTGCCCAGGGTCTGCGGCGCCGCCTGGCCCGGCACCGTGACCTGTACCACGCCGTCTTGCCCGATGGTGATGGACAACGCGTTGGCGGGAATGGTGATCGAAGGCTGCAGCGGCTGCCCGTTGGAAGTCACCAGGATGCCGTTGGCGTCGCGATGGAAGCTGCCGTCGCGGGTGTAGCCGATCGTGCCGTCAGGCTGCTGCACCTGGAAGAAACCCTGTCCGTTGATGGCGATATCGAGGTTGTTGCCGGTCTGCTGCAGGTTGCCCTGGGCGAACATGCGCGCCGTGGCTACCGGGCGCACGCCGGTTCCGACCATGAATCCGGTCGGCACCTGGGTGGTCTGCGAGGATTGCGCGCCCGGTTGGCGCATGTTCTGGTAGAGCAGGTCCTCGAAGACCGCGCGCGAGCGCTTGTAGCCGTTGGTGCTGACGTTGGCCAGGTTGTTCGATATCACGTCGAGCTGGGTCTGCTGCGCATCCAGCCCGGTCTTGGCGATCCAGAGAGAGCGAATCATGTGGGTATGCTTTCGTTTGCAAGGCGGTATTCGCAACCGTGCCGGGAAGGCGCCGCCGGCCGGTTGCGGATGCATCCTCGCGGATCAGGCGTTCGCGCCCAGGAGTTGCGCCCCCTTGCGCGCGGCGGCGTCGGCCGACTGCATGAGCTTCATCTGCATTTCGAACTGCCGCGCCAGGGTGATCATCCCCACCATGGTCTCGACCGCATTGACGTTGCTGCTCTCGATCGATCCGGAATTGACCCGCACGCGGACATCGGCCGCCGGTTCGCTGCCGTCCTTCATGCGGAACAGGCCGTCGGTCCCGCGCGACAGGTCCGCGGTCGGCGGATTGACCAACTTCAGCCGCGCGACCGGGGTGACCGCGTTGCCGCCGCCCGCGGGAGCGGCCGATATCGACCCGTCGGATCCGATCGAAAGCACGGTGCCCGGCTGCACACTGATCGGGCCGCCGTCGCCCAGCACGGCCTGGCCGGCATGGGTGACCAGCTGGCCCTGGTCGTTGACGGTGAAACCGCCGTTGCGGGTGTAGCCTTCGCGGCCGTCCGCACCCTGCACGGCGAAAAAGCCCTGCCCCTGGATGGCGATGTCGAGCGTGCGGCCGGTGCTGGTGATCACGCCCGGCGTGAAGTCCGCGCCGGGCGTGGTCTCGGCAACGAATGCGCGCGTCTGCAACCCTTCGCCGTTCACCGGCGCGACGCGGAACGCCACCGTTTCGGCGCGGAAACCCGGCGTGTTGACATTGGCCAGATTGTTGGCTAGCACCTCCTGCCGCTGCATGGTGGCGCGCACGCCGCTCGCGGCGACATAGATCATGCGGTCCATGGTCGTTCTCCGGGGTTGCGGTATTCAGCCATCAGCGCAGATTGACCAGAGTCTGCAGCACCGAGTCCTGGGCCTTGATGGTCTGCGCATTGGCCTGATAGACGCGCTGCGCGGTGATCAGGTCGACCAGTTCGGCGGTCATGTCGATGTTGGAAGCCTCCAGCGCGCCGGACTTCAGTTTGCCCAGATTGCCGCTGCCGGGCGCTGCGGTGGCGGGCTGGCCGGACGCGGCGGTCTCCGCCCACTGGTTGCCGCCCAGGGTTTGCAGGCCACCCGGATTGATGAACGTGGAAAGCGCGACCTGGCCGACGTTGCGCGTCTGCCCGTTCGAATAGCTGGCGGTGATGATGCCCTCGGGGCTCATCGCCACCTCGGTGAACTGGCCGGTCGTGTAGCCGTCCTGCGCAGGCGCCTGGGTGCTGAAAATGGTGTTGTACTGGGTGCTGCCGGTCAGGTCCAGGTTCATGGTGATGTTGGCCGCGCCGGTGCCCACCGCCATGTTGAGGTTGATGGTCGGCGGCGTGGTCATCATGCCGCTGGTGTTGAAGTTCATCGTCCCCAGCGGCGTGGCGCCCAGGGATGTGCCGTCCAGCGCCCCGTACACGCTGTAGGTATTGGGCGCCGTCTTGGCGAAAAACACCGACAAGGTGTGCTGGGAGCCGAGCGAATCATAGATCGCGATCGGCGTGGACGCGTTGTAGGAGTCCGCCACGGCCGGGTTGAAAGGCGTCACCGTCGGGATCGTCGCGCTCGGCACCAGGCCGACCCGCAGCGCCGCCGTGGTGGTGGCGTTGGGCGCAAGCGGCGCATCGGTGATCTGCAGGTTCACGGGGGCCGAGGTGGAAATGCCGGTCCCGCCGCCCGAGGCGGGGAATCCGGTGAGGTTGTACCCCGCGGAGTTGACCAGGTAGCCGTCCTTGTCACGCCCGAACTGGCCGTTGCGCGTGTAGGAGATGGTGCCGTTCTTGCTCATGCGGAAAAAGCCGTCCCCGGTGATGGCCATGTCGTAGGGGTTGCTGGTGACCTCGATGTTGCCCTGGGTGAACGACTGCGCGATCCGCCCCACCGTGGTGCCGATACCCACCGAGTTGGAGCTGCCGCCGACCGCGCTGTTGGCGAACAGGTCGGAGAACTCGGTGCTGGAGCCCTTGAAGCCCATCGTCGAGGAGTTGGAGATGTTGTTGCCGATGACGTCGAGGTTCTTGGCGGCCGCGTTGAGGCCGGACAGTCCTTGCTGAAAACTCATAGTCTTGCTCCTGTTTGACGAATTGCCTTACATCACACGCCTGATGGCGGAGATATCGATCGCGCCGCGGCTGGTGTTCGCGCTGACGCTGCCGTTGCTGCGATTGACCCCATCGACGGTGCTGATCGACAGCGGGTTCGCGGTCGCCGCCGCCTTGCCGCTGGCGGCCTTGACCTCGAAAGAATAGTTGCCCGGCGTCGAGGGCGCGCCGCTGCTGGTCTTGCCGTCCCAGCTGAAGGCGTGGATGCCGGCCGGCCATGTCGTGCGGCCAGGTGGCAGTTGCAGGTCCTGGGTATCAACCACCATGCCGGACTGGGACTTGATGACCAGGGTGACCTTCTCTGCGCCTTCCGGCAGTTCGAAGGCGCCGGAGGCTTGGCCGTCGGCCAGGGTGATCGCGTTGCCCGACGAATAGATCTGGTGCCCCACCAGCGAGGTGGCCTGCACGGCCTGCATGTCGGCATTGCCCGCCTGCATCGCCTTGATCGTGGCGTTGAGCTGCTCGATGCCGTTGACCGTGGAGATCTGCGCCATCTGGCTCGTTACCTGGGCGTTGTCGAGCGGGTTCAATGGATCCTGGTTCTTCATCTGCGCCATGAGCAGTTTGAGAAAGCGATCCTCGGTGACCGAATCGCCGATGCTGCCGGCCGTCTTGGCGCCCGCCTGGGCAAGGGTTCCGCCCGCGGCGGCCTGTGGGGTGCTGCCTACTGTTGCCATGAAGGAACTCCTCTGAAAGTCAATTGCCGAGCTGCAGCGTCTTGGTCAGCAGCGATCGCGCCGTGTTCATGACCTCGATGTTGTTCTCGTAAGAGCGGGCGGCCGAGATCATGTTGACCATTTCCTCGGCGACGTTCACATTGGGAAGGGACACATACCCGTCGGCATCGGCCAGCGGATGCTTGGGGTCATGCAGGCGGCGCGGCGGGGCGTTGTCGACCGTTACCTGGCTTACCTTCACGCCCTGGACGCCGGCGCCGTTCGCGGGACCCGCACCGTCCACTTTGACGGCCTCGAAAATCACATGGCGCGCCTTGTAGACCTGCCCGTCGGGGCCGGCGGCCGAATCGGCGTTCGCCAGGTTCGACGCCACCGTATTCAGGCGCTGCCCCTGGGCGGTGGCGCCGCTGCCGGCGATGCGGAATGCTGAGAACAGTGACATGGTGCGTCCTAGCCGGTAATAGCGCTCATCATTGACTTGATCTGGCCGTTAAGCATCCTGAGGCTGGTTTCATAACGGATGGCGTTGTCGGCGAACTGGGCGCGTTCGGCGTCCATTTCCACGCTGTTGCCGTCGATGGAGGGCTGCGAGCCGATCCGGTACTGCAAGTCCGGGCTGCCGGGGCGCGGTCCAACCGGGATGTGGCGCGGATCGGCTGCGCGGGCG